>DASQDJ010000227.1:0-5425 GCA_035634215.1 Solirubrobacterales bacterium
TCCGTTCTGGGACTCGGCGCTGCTGGAGGAAGACCAGACGCCGCGGCCGGCGTGGTACACGTGGTGCGTAGCGGCTCACAACGATGACCGTCACGCCGTCGACTGCATGCGCCCGGGCTACGGCGCCGCGATCACGTACACGCCTGACGGCAGCCTGCAGGCGGCTACGGTCGGAGCCAACCAGTCGCTGAACTCGGTCACGAGGCTGCCGAGCTGGGCGTGGCAGAACCCGGTATCGGTTGGCGGGGCGGGAACCGTCTACTCGCGTCCGGCGATATTGCGCGATCCTTCGGACAACCTCTTCATCTTCACGCAGGGGCCAAGCAACACGCTCCAGCAGACGATCCGGTATCCGAACGGCGCATGGGCAGGGCCGTACCAGATAGCTGGGCCCGGCACGACCTTTTCGGCGCCCGCGGTGGTCCGCGATCCGTACAACAACGTCTTCGTCGCGGCGCAGGGCCCGAGCAACACCCTTCAGATCACGCAGCGCTACAACGACTGGAGCTGGCACGGCCCCTTCCAGGCGGCGGGAGCCGGCACGACCTTCTCGGCGCCGGCGATCACCATGGACAAATTCGACAACGTCTTCGTCCTCGCCCAGGGCCCGAGCAACACCCTCCAGCTCACCCAGCGCTATGGCGACTGGAGCTGGCACGGCCCCTTCCAGGCAGCGGGCGCGGGCACCACCTTCTCCGCCCCCGCCGTGACGATGGATACCTCCAACAACCTCTTCGTCGTCGCCCGCGGGGTAGGCAACACCCTGCAGCTCACCCAGCGCTATGGCGACTGGAGCTGGCACGGCCCCTTCCAGGCCGCCGGGCTGGACACGACGAACTAGCGACAAGGGGCCGCCGGGCTTCTTCGGGAGCCGGCGGCCCCTCGATCTCGAGGACATCCCGCGTCGCGCTCTGCGCGGATCTGGAATCCTGATCCCGTGGAGCGGCGCGGCTGGCGGGTCTGGTGGGCGAAGCGGCGCTGGTACGAACGCAACCGGCGGCTCTCGCGCCGCTGGCGACTGGCGCGGCACGCCGCTCGCGGCGGCTTCTACGTGCGCGAGCCGTTCGAGGGGGAGATCCTGGAGGCGCTCGACGAGGGCCGGCTGACGATCGGCGAAGGCACCCTGCTCGAGCCAGGCTGTTGGATCACGTTGGCGTCCGAGGCCCGCATCTCGATCGGCGAAGGCTGCTTCCTCAACCGCAACACGATGCTGGCCGCCCACGAGCGGATCGAGATCGGCGACCACGTGATGTTCGCCATCGGCTGCTTCGTCGGCGACGCCGACCACCGCTTCGACGATCCCGACAGGCCGATAACCCACCCGGGCTTCACGAGCAAGGGCCCGGTGCGAATTGGCTCCAACTGCTGGTTCGGGGTCAACTGCGTGGTGACCAGCGGCGTGACGATCGGCGAGCGCTGCGTGATCGGCTCGAACTCGGTCGTGACCAAGGACCTGCCGCCCGGCTCGATCGCCGCCGGCGCCCCGGCCAAGATCCTCAAGGCGATCGAGTTCTCTTAGCCGCGCGTCACCTCTCGCCCTCCCCCTCTGGCGCCGACCGTGCACTTGACCCCACCCCAGTGTGGTCGAGTGCACAGACGCTGAGTGCGGGTGTCACGGAAGCGTGGCATTCGTGCCTATACTTTCGAGACAGGCCGTGACCCCGAAGGGCATGGACCAGATGACTTCCGCACTGACCGATCGACCGCACGCACAAGCCGGCGTGGAGTTCGTCCGCGCCAAGTCCGACCTGCGCGCCGCGCTGGCGACGCCGCGTCGCGCCGGCCGCACGATCGGCCTGGTGCCCACGATGGGCTACCTGCACGAGGGGCACCTCTCGCTGCTGCGCGCGGCGCGAGCCGAGTGCGACGTCGTCGTCATGAGCCTCTTCGTCAACCCGACCCAGTTCGGCCCGGGCGAGGACTTCGAGCGCTACCCCCGTGACGAGCGGCGGGACGCCGAGTTGGCGGCCGAGGCCGGCGTAGACCTCGTCTGGGCGCCGCCGGTAGAGGACGTCTACCCGGAGGGGTTCTCGACGCTCGTCGAGGTGGGGGGGATCGCCGAGGTGCTCTGCGGCGACCCACGCCGCCGCGGCCCCGAGCACTTCCGCGGCGTCGCCACGGTCGTCGCCAAGCTCTTCAACGCGGTCGGGCCCGACATCGCCTACTTCGGCCAGAAGGACGCCCAGCAGGTCGCCGTGATCCGCCGCATGGCCCGCGACCTCGACTTCCCGGTGCGAATCGAGGCGCTGCCGATCGTGCGTGAGCCTGACGGCCTCGCGATGAGCTCGCGCAACGCCTACCTGAGCGCCGAGGACCGCCAGCGCGCGACCGCTCTCTCGCGCGCCCTCGGCGCCGTCGAGGCCAGGGCCGCCGAAGGCCCGCTCGCCGCGGCCCTCGAGGCCGGGCGCGCCGAGCTCGCCGCCGCCGGGGTCGAGGCCGAGTACCTGGAGGCTCGCGATCCCGACGACCTCACCGAGGTCGAGGAGCTGAACGGACGCCCCGTCCTGGTCGCGGTCGCGGCCCGGGTCGGCGACGCCCGCCTGATCGACAATGTCTTGATCCACGACAGGGAGGGACCCGCCTGATGCAACGGCAGATGCTCAAGTCCAAGATCCACCGCGCCACGGTGACCGACTGCGACGTCGACTACATCGGCAGCATCACGATCGACACGGAGCTGATGGCCAGCGCCGACCTGATCACCAACGAGCAGGTCCACGTCTGGGACATCGACAACGGCGCCCGCTTCGTCACCTACGTGATCGACGGCGAGCCCGGTTCCGGGACGATGCAGGTCAACGGCGCCGCCGCCCACCTGACCCGGCCCGGCCACAAGATCATCGTCGCCTCCTTCGGCGCCTACGACGAGCGCGACCTCGAGTCCTACTCGCCGGTGGTGGTTCACGTCGGGGAGGAGAACGAGATCGTCGCGGTCGACAGCCATCCCGAGGTGCTGCTCTCCGGCGAGCCCGAGGCTGCCGGCCAGCCCGAGGTCGCGTGATGAGCTCCGGGAGCCGCTCTCACACCGCCCCGCCCGCCTCCGGCCGCCAGCCGATGACGCTGCCCCGCCTGGCCGAGATGAGGGCGGCGGGGGAGCCGATCGTGATGGTCACCGCCTACGACTATCCCTCGGCGACGGTCGCCGAGGAGGCCGGGGTCGACGTCGTCTTGGTCGGCGACTCGGCGGCGATGGTCGTGCTCGGCTACCCCGGGACCGAGCCGGTCTCGATGGACGAGATGGTCGTGCTCGGCAAGGCCGTGCGGCGCGGGCTGAAGACCCCGCTGATGGTGGGCGACATGCCGATGGGGAGCTATGAGGCGAGCAACGAGCTCGCGGTGCGCAACGCCCAGCGCCTCGTCAAGGAGACCGGCTGCCAGACCGTGAAGCTCGAGGCGGGGGGGATCTCGGTCGAGCGCGCCCGGGCGATCGTCAACTCCGGCATCCCGGTGATGGGCCACGTCGGCCTGACGCCGCAGACGGCCACCGCGCTGGGCGGCTACAAGGCGCAGGGCAAGACCGCGGGGGGCGCGGTCAAGCTGCTCGAGGACGCGCTCGCCCTGCAGTCGGTCGGCTGCTTCGCGATCGTCTTCGAGGCGGTCCCGGCGGCTATCACCGAGGCGATCGTCGAGAAGCTCGAGGTGCCGACGATCGGGATCGGCGCCGGTCCCGCCACCGCCGGCCAGGTCCTCGTCTTCCACGACCTGCTCGGGATCACCACCGGCCGCATGGCGAAGTTCGTCAAGCGCTACGCCGACGTCAACGCGGAGATGGTCGGCGGCGTCAGGCGCTACGCCGAAGAGGTTCGGTCACGGCGCTTTCCCGAGCCCGACCACGTCTACGGGGTCGAGCCGGCTGAGCTGGCGGAGTTCCGCAGGTACCTCGACCAGGAGAGCCTCGCCTCGGCGAAGAGCTGGGACTGGGAGCCGCTGCCCTGAAGCGCCGATAGCGGTCGCCGCACGGCGGGCTCGAGCGCGCAGCCCGGCTGGCCCGCCCGCCGGCGGCAGAGGTTCGACGAGAAGCGCGGCCCGGCCAGCGGCACGCGGCCGGCGCCGGGCATCCAGGCGGAGAGGCTGCCCGTCCACGAGGCGGCCGATTCGCCCGTCTCTTCGAAGAGGGCGCTGCCGGCGAACGGCTTGGGCGGCTCTAGGTAGGCGATCGCGGGGTGCTTGGCAGGCCCACTGGAGACGAACGCGTTGCCGCCGCCGACCAGGCTGAAGGCATAGCGGGTCACGGTCATCGCCCCTCGTCTCTCGACCAGCGAAGCGAGGACGAAGGCGCGGCCGAATCCGAGGGCGCGGAAGACGCTGATGGAGGCGGCCCCGTCGGGTCGCTTCGCGACCGCGTGGAGGTGAGTGTGGATCGTCCCGGGGGACGTCGCGGCGGCCGCCGCCAGGCAGTCCCCCGAGGGGAAGGCGAAGGCGAAGCCGGGCGCCGCTCGGGCGTCGACCTCGGTGTAGCCGCGCTCTCCGGCGAACTCGATCGCGCCCCGGAGCGTCCCTCGCTGGAAGAGCGCGCACCTCTCGCGCGCGTTCGCCGGCTGGAATCGGAGGGACAGGCGGCCGAGGCTGCCGAAGCGGGCGACGAAGCGGCCGCCGGCACGCCGGCCTTTGACGACGTATTCGGCCGCGACCTGGCCGGAGCTGGCTTCGATCACGGCGACGCTCCCGAACACGTACCCGTCGATGTCGTAGCCCTTGCTGCCTCGCAGCTCGAATTCCACCGCCACGGGAAAAGGAGCGGTCGCTGCCCGCGCCGCTGCCGGTGCGCCGGCCGCCCCGAGCAGGCCGAGGGCCGCCACGCCGGCAGCCATCGCGCGCTTCCCCGCAATCGCTCGCATTAGGGCAGGCTAGTTGAGGGTGGCGACGCGAGCCGGCTGTGACGCGAGCCGGCGCGACTAGCATTGCCGGGTCGATGCCGATCTACGAGTTCGAGTGCGACGGCTGCGGGGAGCGGTTCGAGGAGCTGCTGGGGGCGGGCGCGACCGACGCACCCTGCCCGCGCTGCGGCTCGGCCCGGACGAGGCGGCTGCTCTCGCCCGTCTCACCGCCCGGCCGCCAGCCGCGGGGAGCGGGGGTGCGGTCCGACGAAGCGAGGCGCCGCGAGCGGGAAGCCGCGCGGCAGGACCGGATGGGCCGCGGATGAGCGTCACGGCGGAGGAGCGCCGCGCCGAGCTGGTCGAGCTCTTCAAGGAGGTCGAGAGCTGCAGGCGGTGCCCCCTGCACGCCACCCGCACGCGCACCGTGTTCGGGGCCGGCGACGCCGACGCCGACCTGATGTTCGTCGGCGAGGCGCCCGGGGCGGAGGAGGACCGGCAGGGCAAGCCATTCGTGGGGCGGGCTGGGAAGCTGCTCGACCAGCTGCTCGGGGAGATCGGCCTCAACCGGACCGATGACGTCTTCGTCGCGAATGTGCTGAAGAGCAGAC
>DASQDJ010000228.1:0-3177 GCA_035634215.1 Solirubrobacterales bacterium
TTGCCGGATCTGCTGGCGCCGCGGCGGCCGTGACCTGGGTCGGTCTCCTCGCCGGCGCCGTCGTCGCGCTGCTCGTCGTCCCCGCCGGCGTCCGTGGGCTGCTCGACGCCGGGCTGAGCCGCGAGAACTACAGAGGCGAGCGGCTGGCCTTCCCGCTCGGCGCCGTACTGGCGACGGCGGCGCTGGTCGCGCTCGCGCCGCTCGCCTTCCTGGACGACCGCGCCGACCTCGACCTGCTCGACCCGGAGCTGCGGCGCTGGATGCCGTACCTGCTCGGGGTCGCGTTCCTCGGCTTTCTCGACGACGCGCTCGGCCGCGGCGAGGCCGCCGCGACGCCGCGCGGCTGGCGGGGACATGCCCGGGCGCTGCGCGAAGGCCGGCTCTCGACCGGAGCCATCAAGGCGATCGGCGCGCTGGCGCTCGCCGCCTACGTGGTCTCCGGGCGAGGGCTGGAGTCGTGGCGCTACCTGGCCGACGTGGCGCTGCTGATCCTCGCCACCAACGCCTTCAACCTGCTCGACCTGCGCCCGGGGCGGGCCGAGAAGGGGTTGGCGCTGCTCGGGGTCGGCCTCTGCGTCGGCGCCTGGACGCTGGCGCCGCTGGAGCTGCTCGGCGTCTTCGTCGGGCCGGTCGCGGTCGGCGCCTGGCTAACGCTGCGCGAGCGGGCGATGCTCGGCGACACCGGCTCGAACCTGGTCGGCGCGATCGCCGGCGTCTGGTTGCTGACGACGCTCGGGGGCGACGGAAGGCTGATCGCGCTATTTGCGGTGGGCGCGTTGACCGTCTACGGGGAGCTGCGCTCGATCTCGCGGGCGATCGAGTCGGTTCCGCCACTGCGCTGGTTAGACTCGCTCGGCAGAGCATGAGTCGGGCCAAACCAGGAGACACTCGCTTCATATTCGTCACCGGCGGCGTCGTCTCGGCTCTCGGCAAGGGCATCGCCGCGGCCTCGATCGGCCGCCTCCTCGTCTCGCGCGGCTACCGCGTCCAACTGCAGAAGTTCGACCCCTACGTCAACGTCGACCCGGGGACGATGAGCCCGTTCCAGCACGGCGAGGTCTTCGTCACCGAGGACGGCGCCGAGACCGACCTCGACCTCGGTCACTACGAGCGCTTCACCGACGAGAACACCACGCGGGCCTCCAACGTCCCCGCCGGCGCCGTCTACAACACGGTGATCAACCGCGAGCGTCGCGGCGACTATCTCGGGGCGACCGTCCAGGTGATCCCTCACATCACGGACGAGATCAAGAACCGCATCCTGATCGTCGCCGAGTCGCAGTCGGTCGACTTCGTCCTCACCGAGATCGGCGGCACGGTCGGCGACATCGAGTCGCTGCCCTTCCTCGAGTCGATCCGCCAGCTCTACACCGACCTCGGCCCGAAGCGCTGCATGTTCGTCCACCTGACGCTCGTTCCTTACATAGGGCACGCGGGCGAACTGAAGACCAAGCCGACCCAGCACTCGGTCAACGAGCTGCGCCGGATCGGCAT
Source organism: Solirubrobacterales bacterium (assembly GCA_035634215.1). Lineage (GTDB taxonomy): Bacteria > Actinomycetota > Thermoleophilia > Solirubrobacterales > 70-9 > VRUE01. The sequence continues at coordinate 1,495 of DASQDJ010000228.1, forward strand.
CCAGCCGCACGCGCTGGTCTGCCGCTCCGAGGGGCGGCTCGACCAGTCGATCCGCGAGAAGATCGCGCTCTTCGCCAGCCTGCCGGTCGAAGCGGTCATCTCCGCCCACGACGTCGACAACATCTACAAGGTGCCGCTCGTCCTCCGTGCGGAGGGCGTCGACGACCTGGTGCTCGACCACTTCGGCATGGAGGCGCCCTCGCCTGACCTCGGCGAGTGGGAGGAGATGGTGCGCCGCGCCGACAGCGCCGAGGGCAAGGTGCGGATCGCCTTGGTTGGCAAGTACGTGCAGCTGGCCGACGCCTACAAGTCGGTGATCGAGGCGCTCGAGCACGGCGGCTTCCACCACGGCGTCGAGGTCGAGGTCGAGCTGGTCGACTCCGAGGACTTCGACCCGGAGCGGCTCGAGGGCGTCGACGGGATCCTGATCCCCGGTGGCTTCGGCGAGCGCGGCATCGAGGGCAAGGTGGCGGCGGCGCGGATCGCCCGCGAACGCGCGATCCCCTACCTGGGCATCTGCCTGGGGATGCAGATCGCCGTGGTCGAGTTCGCCCGCTCGGTCGCCGGGATGGAAGGCGCCAACTCCGCCGAGTTCGACCCCGAGACGCCGTTCCCGGTGGTCGACCTGCTGCCCGAGCAGAAGGAGGTCTCCGAGATGGGCGGCACGATGCGGCTCGGCGCCGACCCGGTGAAACTGCACCAGGGGACGCGGGCGCGGGAGATCTTCGGCGAGGCGGTCATCTACAAGCGCCATCGCCACCGCTACGAGGTCAACATCCAGCTGCGCCGGCGGCTCGAAGACGAGGGCCTGGTCTGCGGCGGCACCTCGCCCGACGAGCGTTTGGTCGAGATGGTCGAGCTGCCCGACCACCCGTTCTTCGTCGCCTCGCAGTTCCACCCGGAGTTCAACTCGCGGCCGAACCGGCCCGAGCCGCTCTTCCGCGAGTTCGTCGGCGCCGCGGCGCGCCAGGCGGGTACGCGCCCCGCCGAGAGCGCCGAGCCGGCGGTAGACGAGCAGGACGTCGGCGTCCGCCAGTCGGGCTGACGGGGACCGCCTCGCCGATCTAGCCTGTCCCGCGTGGAGAGGCTCTACGAGAGGTTCGTCCGGCTCTGCGAGATCCGCAGCCCGACCGGGGAGGAGCGCGAGGTCGCGGACACGGTGCTCGCCGAGCTGCGGGCGCTCGGCGTCGAGGTGAGCGAGGACGACGCAGCGGGGGTCGCGGGCGCGGGCGCGGGCAACCTGCTCGCGAGGCTGCCGGGGCGCACCGACCGCTGGGCGATGTTCTGCGCGCACCTCGACACCGTGCCCCACGAGGGACAGGTCGAAGTGGTCGAGGAGGAAGGCGTCTTCCGCAGCCGCGGCAGGACGATCCTCGGCGCGGACAACAAGGCGGCGGTCGCCGTGCTGCTGGAGCTCGTCGCCCGCCACGCGGCCAGCCCGCCGCCGGTCGGGATCGAGCTGCTGCTCACCGTCGCCGAGGAGCAGGGGCTGCGCGGCGCGAAGGCCTTCGACGTCGACAAGCTGCGGTCCGACGTCGGCTTCGTGCTCGACCACGCCGGGCCCGTCGGCGAGGTGATCGTCGCGACGCCGACCCAGCAGAAGATCGTCGCCGACTTCATCGGAGTCGAGGCGCACGCCGGGATCAGCCCCGAGCATGGGCACAACGCGATCGCGGCCGCGGC
>DASQDJ010000229.1:0-10391 GCA_035634215.1 Solirubrobacterales bacterium
CACGCGCCCGGCGCAGGCGGCGCTTCTCGCGCGCCAGCCTGCGCTCGGCGGTCGCCACGTCGGCGGCGAGCCGGGCGGCGCGCTCGCGGCCGCTCGCCAGGAGCCCGCTCAGCTCCTCCTCGCGATCCGCCGCGGCGGCGGCTTCCTCCTGCGCCGCGCTGTAGCGCTGGTGAGCGGCGCGAATCTCCTCGCCCAGCGCCGCCGCTTCCTCGCGAGCGTCACCGACCTTCCCGCGCAGGGCGTCGATCTCGGCGGCAAGCGCCGGCGCGACCGCGACCAGCGCCACCGCAAGCAGCGCAATTGCAGGGAATTTCCGCACGAAACGGACGAGGGTAGCGGCTGCTATCCCTCGGGAACGTCTCGCGCGGCGTAGTACAAGGCGACGCCCAGGCCGACGGCGCCGACGCCGGCGGCAACCTTCATCGGGCGCGCGTAGCGGCGTCGCATGAAGAGCCAGCCGTACTTGACGACCGCCTTGCCAATCGCGTGGTAGATCACCTCAGTCCCCTTCCCCGCGCTGGCGGATCCTATGCGCCATCCGCGACTGCAGCGACCAGAGCTCGATGAAGCCGGGCGAGGCCTCCTGTGAGAAGAGGCCGCCCGACTCGGCGAACGAGGCGAGGTCGGCGTCGTAGACGGCGTTCGGCGAGGAGCGGGTGACGACGCGCACGCTGCCCTTGTAGAGGCGCAGGCCGATCGTCCCGGTCACCTGGGCGCTGACCGCGTCCATGTAGGCGTCGAGGTCGGTGCGCAACGGCTCCCACCAGAGCCCGGCGTAGACGAGGTATGCCCACTTGCGGTCCAGCTCCGGCTTGAACTGGTTCTGGTGGATCGTGCCGACCAGCTTCTCGAGCTCCTGGTGGGCGGTGAGCAGGATCGCCGCCGCCGGCGCCTCGTAGATATCGCGCACCTTGAGGCCGACGATCCGGTCCTCGATGTGGTCGACGATCCCGACTCCGTGGCGACAGCCGATCTCGGCGGCGCGTTCGAGCAGGTCGACCAGGCCGAGCCGCTCGCCGTTCAGCGCGATCGGCACCCCCCGCTCGAACTCCACCTCGACGGTCTCCGCCTCGTCGGGCGCCTCCTCGGGCCGGGTCACCAGCTGGAAGACGTCGTCCTCCGGCGCGTGGTCGAGGTCCTCGATCCAGCGCCCCTCCGACGACCGTCCCCAGAGATTGTCGTCAATTGAGTACGGCGCCACCTCGGTGCCGCCCTTGACGGGAATCCCGTGCTCACGCGCGTAGGCGATCTCCTCCTCGCGGCCCATCCGCCAGGAGCGCACCGGGGCGATCGTCTTCAGCTCGGGCGCCAGGGTCGCCACCGTCGCCTCGATCCGCACCTGGTCGTTGCCCTTGCCGGTGCAACCGTGGGCGATCGTGTCGCAGCCGCTGCGCCGCGCGTATTCGACCGCCAGCTCGGCGATCAGCGGCCGGCCGAGCGCCGTGAAGAGCGGGTAACCGCCGCCGTAGAGGGCGTTGGCCTTGATCGCCGGCGCGACGAAGCCCTCGGCGAAGCGCTCGCGGGCGTCGACGACGTGGCACTCGAGCGCACCCAGGCGCTTCGCCTTGTCCTCGATCACCGCGTAGTCCTCGCCGGGCTGGCCGAGGTTGACGGTCAGGCAGACGACCTCGGCGCCGTAGCGGTCCTGGATCCACTTCAGCATCACGCTGGTGTCGAGGCCGCCCGAGTAGAGCAGCAGGACGCGATGCACGTCGGCGGGATCGGCCTCGTAGCTGGCCGTGGGCGCCGGGAAGCCGTCGGCCATCAGGGCGCTTCTATCCCGCCGCTGCCGTCTTCGGGCTCTTCCGCTTCCCCTTCTTCGGGTTCGGCTTCCCCTTCGCCTTCGCCCTCTTCGGCTTCTTCGTCCTCTTCGGGGTCGGTGGTCTCTTCGGTCGCCTCGGTGGTGTCTGGCTCGGTCTCGGTCGTCTCCTCGGTGGGCAGGCTCGTCGCCTCGGTTGGCGCCGAGGTCGCGCTGTCCTCCCCGTCGTCGCCGGCGATCACGGCGATCGCGATGACGAGCCCGACGATCACGGCGATCAGGCCGGCCACAACCAGTCGCATGTTACCGCCGCCGTCCGGGCGCCCCTCAGGATCGCCCGGCCGCCCCATCGTCCGGGTCGGGTCGTCGTGCACCGAGTTACTCCCGCGGGCCGAGAATCGCGTCGAGGATCTCGTCGGTGTCCTCGATCTCGAAGCCGCTCCGCAGCCGCGCCTCGATCTCCTCGCGGCGGGCGCCGGAGACCGCCATCTGGGTGGCCAGCAGGCGGGCGCCGGCAGACCCCGAGCGGCGGGGCGCCGGGCCGTCGCCGAGCCCGTCGGAATCCCCGACCGGCCGCAGGTGCGGCGCTTCACGGCGCTCGCGCGCGGCCGGCGGGTCCAGTTCGTCGGCCAGCTCGCGCAGACGTTCGGCGACCATTCCGTCGGCGCGCGCACGCGCCTCCTCCAGGTGCCGCTCCGCCTCGCGCTCGGCCTCGTCGATCACGTTCGCGGCGGCGCGCTCGGCGGCGTCGACGATCGTCGCCAGGCGGCGGGCGGCATCGGCCGCCGAGCTTGGCGGGCGCCCCTCCGGTGGAAGCTTGTAGGAGCTCACTTCGACGCGTAGCTTAGGAGGGCTTCGCCTATCGATGCAACGGCGCGGTCGATCTGGTCGTCCTCGACCGTCAGCGGGGGCAGCAGGCGCAGGCCGTGCGGCTCCGGCACGTTGACGACCAGCCCGCGCTCCAGCAGGTCGGCTCCGACGGCCGCCGCGTCGATTCCGTCCTCCAGGCCGACCCCGACCATGAGGCCGCGGCCGCGCACCTCGCGGACCCCACTCAGCTCGCGAAGCGCGTCGCGGAGGCGGCCGCCCAGGTCGCGCACGCGCCGCAGCAGTGCCGGGTCGTCGACCAGCTCCAGCACCGCGAGCGCCTCGGCCGAGGCGACCGGGCCGCCGGCGAAGGTCGAGCCGTGGTCGCCTGGCTCCAGCACCTCCCCCAGCGCCGGCGCCATGACGCAGGCGCCGACCGGCATCCCGCCGCCGAGCGCCTTCGCGGTCGTCAGCACGTCGGGGCGCACCGGCGTCTGCTCGTAGGCCCAGAGCGAGCCGGTCCGCCCGACCCCGGTCTGGATCTCGTCGAAGATCAGCAGGGCTCCTGCCTCGTCGCAGGCCTGGCGCGCCGCCAGCAGCGCGTCTTCGCCGACCGGGTAGACGCCGGCCTCCCCCTGGATCGGCTCGATCAGGACCGCGGCGGTTCGCTCCCCGACCGCCTCGCGCAGCGCCTCGGCGTCGTTCAGCGGCACCGCGCGGAAGCCGGGCAGCATCGGCCCCAGGGCCTCGTTCGCCGCCAGGGCCGGGGTTGCCGCCAGCGCCCCGTAGGTGCGCCCGTGGAAGTCGCGCTCGAAGCTGACGATCTCCGGTGCCTCGACGCCGCGCCGGTGGGCGTGCTTGCGCGCCACCTTGATCGCGCACTCGTTCGCCTCGGTCCCGGAGTTGGTGAGAAAGACGCGGCCGCCGAGGCTCGATTCGGAGAGCCGCTCGGCGAGCCGCACCATCGGCTCGGTGTAGAAGAGGTTGGACACGTGCATGAGCCGACCGGCTTGCTCGCGCACCGCCTCGACCACCGCCGGGTGGCAGTGTCCGACCGAGCAGACCGAGATCCCGGCCAGGAAGTCGAGGTACTCCCTGCCCTCGGCGTCCCAGAGCAGCGCTCCCTCACCGCGCACGAACTCGACCGCGGCGCGGCGGTAGGTGCGCATCAGGTAGCGCTCCTCGAGCGCCTGCAGATCGGCGAGGTTGGTCGCGGCCGGCTCCGCGCTCACGGCGTCACCATCGTCCCGATCCCCGCGTTGGTGAACAGCTCCAGCAGCAGGCTGTGCGGCTTGCGGCCGTCGATGATGTGGGCCGAGTGAGCGCCGCCCTGGACGGCGTCGACGCAGGCCTGCAGCTTCGGCCGCATGCCGCCGTCGATGTCCGTGAGCTTCCGTTCAACCTCGAGGACGGTCGCGTGGGTGATCAGCGAGCCGTGGTCGTCGGGGTCGGCGAGCCACCCCTCGACGTCGGTGAGGAAGATCGCCTTGTGGGCGCCGAGCGCCGCGGCCACCTTGCCCGCCGCCTCGTCGGCGTTGACGTTGTAGGGGCGGCCCTCGGCGTCCGCCGCCGAGGAGGCGATCACCGGGATGTAGTCCTCGGCAATGTGGTTGAGCACGTCGACGTCGACGCGCTCAACCGTGCCGACGAAGCCGACCTCGTCGGCGTTCGGCACCGGCGCCACCTCGAACAGCGAGCCGTCCTGGCCCGAGAGGCCGACCGCCGGCTGCCCGTGGGCGTTCAGCCGCTGCACGATGTCGGAGTTGAGCTTGCCGAGCAGGACCATGCGGGCCACCTCGACCGTCTCGGCGTCGGAGACGCGCAGCCCCTCGTGGAAGCGGACCTCGAGCCCAAGCCGCTCCATGTAGCTGCTGATCTCCGGGCCGCCGCCGTGGACGATCACCGGGTTGAGCCCGACGTACTTGAGCAGGACGACGTCGTTGGCGAAGTCCCCGCGCAGCGCCTCCTCGCGCATCGCGGCGCCGCCGTACTTGATCACCACGGTGCGACCGTGGAACTCCTTGATGTAGGGGAGCGCCTCGAGAAGCGTGTCGACGTTGGCGTTGGTGGCCATGACCTTCCTCAAGTCCTCAGGTCGTGTAATCCGCGTTGATCCGAACGTACTCATAGCCGAGGTCCGAGAACCAGACGTGGGCGCGGTGGTCGCCGCGTCCCAGCCGCAGGCCGATCTCGGCCTCGGCGGTGTCCTCGCCGAGCTGGGTCGCGTCGATCGAGTCGGCGCCGATCTCGTCCAGCTCCTCCCCGGCCAGCGCCATGCCGGCTGCCTGGGCAATCCGACCCCAGTTCGGGTCACGCCCGAAGAGCGCCGTCTTGACCAGCGGCGAGTTGGCGATCGCCCGCGCGACCCGCTCGGCCTCGGCCACGGAGGCGGCGCCGTCGACCTCGACGCGACCGACCCGGGTGGCGCCCTCGCCGTCGGCGACGATCTCGATCGCCAGCTGGCGCAGCACGGCGTCCAGCAGCCCATCGGGCAGGGGCGCTCCCGCCTCCCCGGTCGCCTGCAGGAGGACCGTGTCGTTGGTGCTCATCTGACCGTCGACGGTGATCCGCTCGAAGGAGCCCGCCACCGCGCCGCGCAGTGCCGCCTCGGGGTCCTCGACCACGGCGTCGGTCTGGACGAAGCAGAGCATCGTCGCGAAGCCCGGCTGGATCATGCCGCCGCCCTTGCACTGGGCCGAGAGGGTGACGCCGCCGGCGCGCAGCGTGCACGACTTGGGCCAGCGGTCGGTCGTGAGGATCGCGTCGGAGAAGGCGGCGGCGCCGTCCTCCGCGAGCCGCCCGGCCGCCTCGCCGATCCCGCCGAGGACCGCGTCGATCGGCAGCGGCACGCCGATCACGCCCGTCTCCGCCACCGCCACATGGGCCGGGTCGACGCCGAGCTCGGCGCCCGCTCGCTCGCACATCGCCCAGGCGTCGGCGAGGCCCTGCTCGCCGGTCTCGGCGTTGGCGTTGCCGGCGTTGACGACCGCGGCCCGCACCGCGGCCCGCTCGAGCCGGTCCCGGCAGATCCGCACGGGCGCCGCCGCCGAGGCGTTCGGCGTCAGCAGCAGCGCCGAGGAGACCTCGGGCGCGTCGCAGACGAGCAGGCCGACGTCGGTCCTGCCGCCGCCCTTGAGGCCGCAGTGGGCGGCGCCGGCCCGGAAGCCCGGCGCCAGCCGCGACGGGTCCAGCTCCTCGACGCCGGCCGGCCGGCCCACCCACCTCGACCTGAAGAACGACGTATCGCGCGGCCTCCTCAGCTCCGCGTCCGGGGGCCGCGGCTCGCCCGCCGTCACAGCAGCCCCTCCGTCTCGTCGAGCCCCAGCATCAGGTTGAGGTTCTGGACCGCCTGGCCCGAGGCGCCCTTCCAGAGATTGTCGAGCGCCGAGAAGGCGAGCACGAGACCACCTTCGGAAACGGTCACATAGACGTGACACTCATTCGAGTCGCGCACGTCGCGCAGCCCGGGGGCTTTGTCGACCACCCGCACGAAGGGCTCGTCGGCGTAGCGGTCCTCGTATAGCCGCCGGACCTCGTCCTTCGAGAGCGACTCGGTCGTGCGTGCGTAGGAACTGGTCAGCTCGCCCTGGTCGAGCGGCAGCAGGTGCGGCACGAAGGTGACCGGGGCCGGCCCGCCCAGCGCCGCAAGCTCCTGTTCGATCTCGGGGCGGTGCCGGTGCCCCTCGGTCTTGTAGGCGAAGGCGTTCTCGTCCATCGAGACGTAGTGCATCGCGTCGCCGCCGCCGCGGCCGGCGCCCGAGACCCCTTGCTTGGCGTCGATCACGACGTCGTCGAGCAGGCCCTTTTCGGCGAGCGGCGCCAGGGCCAGCACGCTCGCCGTCGGATAGCAGCCCGGCGTCGCCACCAGCTCCGCCTCGCGCAGCTCGCCGCGGTACATCTCGGTCAGCCCGTAGACGGCCCCCTCCAGCAACTCGGCCGCGCCGTGCTCGCCGTACCAGCGCTCGTAGGTCGACAGGTCGCGCAGTCGGAAGTCGGCCGAGAGGTCGACGACGAGCGTGCCGAGGCCGCGCAGCGCGGCGACGGTCGGCGCCGAGGCGCCGTGCGGGTAGGCAACGATCGCGGCGTCGACCCCCTTGAGCGAGTCGAGGTCGAGCTCGGTCAGCTCGAGCGGCACCCGGTAGCGCGGGTAGAGCGCGTCCAGCCGCTTGCCGGCGTCGCCGCGCGAGGTGACCTTGACCAGCTCGAGGCGCGGATGGCGCCAGACGATGTGCGCGGCGAGCGCGCCGGTGAAGCCGGAGGCGCCCGCGACTAGGACCCGCGCCACGGGGTCGCCGCTCAGGGGCTGGGAACGACGCTCATTCACGCAGCGACCCCCCGATCTCGCCCAGCTCGGCGGCGATCGAGTCGCGCAGGCCCGCGACCTCCTCGTCGGTGAGCGTCCGGTCCTGGGCGCGGAACTCGAGCCGCAGCGCCAGGCTCTTGCGGCCCTCGCCGAGCTGCTCGCCTTCGTAGAGGTCGAAGACCGTCGCCGCGCGCAGCAGCTCGCCGCCGCCGGCGAGCACCGCCTCGCGCACCCGGGTCGCCGCGACGTCGCGTGCCACGACGACCGCCAAGTCCTGGCGCACCGCCGGGAAGGTGGTGAGGTCCTCGAAGGCCTCGTCGCCAGCCGTGGCCGCCTCGAGCAGCGGCGCCAGGTCGACTTCGAAGCCTGCCGCGCCCTCCAGACCCCACTCGCGACAGACGAGCGGGTGCAGCTCGCCGAGCCAGCCGGCCGACCCGCCGGCGACGCCGACGGCCGCCGTTCGGCCGGGATGCAGGAACGGCTGCGCCCCCGCCGCGAAGCTCAGCTCGACGCCGAGCCTCGCCGCGAGCCCCTCCAGCACCCCCTTCAGCGCGAAGAAGTCGCCCCGCTCGACGCCGTCCCGCCAGGAGGCCGGGGTCAGCGGCCCGACCGCGAGACAGGCCAGCCGCTGCGGCTCGGTCGCGGGAGAGGGCCGCTCGCCGGGGAAGCGCTCGGCCGACTCGCCGCGCAGGTAGACGCGGCCCGACTCGAAGACCGCCAGCCGCTCGGCCCCGTGGGCGACGTTGCGCCGCGCCACGTCGAGCAGCGATCCGAGCAGCGTCGTCCGCATCGTCGACTGCTCCTCGGAGAGCGGGTTGGCGACGACGACGGCAACGGCGCGCGGGTCGTCGGCGGGAATGCGCAACCGCCCGGCCTCGCCCGGGTCGGTGATGCTCCAGCCGACGACCTCGTCGAAGCCGAGGTCGCGCATCGCGTCCTCGACCCGCCGCCGCAGCCGCTGCGGGCGGCTCAGCCCGCCCACCTGCCCGACCGCCGGCAGCGTCGACGGCAGGTGCTCGTCGAGCCCGTGGATGCGCGCCACCTCCTCGACCAGGTCGACCTCTCTGGTTACGTCGTAGTGGCGGTCGGGCGGCACCTCGACGAGCAGGTCGCCGTCTTCGGGTTCGGCGCTGAACCCCAGCCGCTCCAGGTAGGAGATCTCACTCGTCTGCGGCATCCGCATGCCGAGCAGCTGCTCGACTCGAGCGCCGCGCAGGCGCAGCCGGCGCGGCGGCGGAACCTCGGCCGCGACGTCGATCGTCCCCGGCACCAGCCTGGCCCCGCAGAGCTCGACCATGAGGCGGGAGGCCAACCGCTGGGCGCGCAGGCAGAGCTCCGGGTGCAGCTGTTTCTCGAATCTCGCCGATGCCTCGGAGCGCAGGCCGAGCATGCGGGAGGTTCGCAGGATGTTGGTGCCGTTCCAGTTGGCCACCTCGAGCAAGACGCGGGTGGTGCCGTCGGAGACCTCGGAGCGCTGGCCGCCCATGATCCCCGCGATTCCCGACGGGCCGTCGCGGTCGCAGACCACCACGGTCTCCGCGTCGAGCGCCCGCTCTACGCCGTCGAGCGTGGTCATCGTCTCTGCCTCCCTCGCGGCCCGCACGCTCAGGGCCCCGGCCGGCACCCGGTCGAGGTCGAACGCGTGCAGCGGCTGCGCGGTCAGCAGCATCACGTAGTTGGTGATGTCGACGACGTTGTTGATCGGCCGCTGGCCCGCGGCGGTGAGCCGCGCCTGCAGCCAGGTGGGCGAGGGCCCGACCTTCACGTCGGTGAAGACTCGCGCCGTGAAGCGCGGGCAGAGCTCGGGGACCTTCACCTCGACCGAGGCGTAGTCCTCTACGTCGCCCTCGCCCTCGGCCGCCGCGTCATCTGCCCAGGGCTCGGGCCCGAGCGGCACGCCGCTGATCGCGTGAACCTCACGGGCAACCCCGTAGACGCCGAAGCAGTCGACCCGGTTCGGGGTCACCTCGAGCTCGAGCACCGAATCGGCGACTGGCAGCACCTCGCTGAGCGGCGTCCCCGTCGCGACGCCGTCGTCGTCGAGCACCAGGATGCCGTCCGCCTCCTCGGCGATCTCCAGCTCGGCGGCGGAAAGGATCATCCCCGCCGACCTGACGCCGCGCAGCTTCGCTTCGCCGAGCTTCGTCCCGCCCGGCATCGTCGCCCCCGGCAGGGCCACCGGCACGGTCTGCCCGGCCGCCACGTTCGGCGCTCCGCAGACGATCGTGCGCGGCTCGCCGTCGCCGGTGTCGACGGAGCAGACGCTGAGCCGGTCGGCGTTGGGGTGGCGCTCGCATTCGACGACCCTGCCGACCACGAAGCCCTCGCCGGAGGGCGGGCCGACCGTCGTGACCCGCTCGACCTCGGTGCCGGTCATCGCCAGCCGCTCGGCCAACTCCCCGGCCGGGACGCCGGGGTCGCAATGCTCGCGCAGCCAGGAGTAAGGCACCCTCATGAGAACTGCTCCAGCATCCGCAGGTCGTTGTCGAAGAAGCGCCGCAGGTCGGGCACGCCGTGTCGCAGCATCGCGATCCGCTCGACGCCCATCCCGAAGGCGAAGCCCTGGACACGCTCGGCGTCGTAGCCGTGGTTTTCCACGAAGCCGAGGACGTTGGGGTCGACCATTCCGGCGCCGCCGACCTCGATCCAGCCGATCCCCTTGCAGAGGTTGCAGCGCTCGCCGTCGGTCAGCTCGCCGGTCCCCTCGCACTGAAAGCAGGAGACGTCGAACTCGACGCTCGGCTCGGTGAAGGGGAAGAAGTGCGGCCGCATCCGCGCCTCGCGGCCCTCGCCGAAGATCGCCCGCAGCATCTCCTCGAGCGTCCCCTGAAGGTCGGCGAGCGTGATCCCCTCGCCGAGCGCCAGTCCCTCGACCTGGTGGAACATCGGGCTGTGGGTGGCGTCGGAGTCGCGCCGGTAGACCTTGCCGGGGACGATCACGAAGATCGGCGGCGACTGGGACTCCATCGCCCGCACCTGGACCGGCGAGGTGTGGGTGCGCAGCAGCACCTCAGGGTGCGACTGCACGTAGAAGGTGTCCTGGAGCATCCGCGCCGGGTGCCCGGGCGGGTGGTTGAGCGCCGTGAAGTTGTAGTAGTCGTGCTCGACCTCCGGCCCTTCGGCGACGTGGTAGCCGAGGCCGATCATCGTGTCCTCGATCAGCCGCGTGGTGCGGGCGATCAGGTGCGCGTGGCCGACCGGCCGCGGCGGCGCTCCCGGCAGGGTGACGTCGATCTTGTCCTCGACCAGCTTCGCCTCCAGCTCGCTCGCGTCGAGCCGCTCGGCGCTCGCCTCCAGCAGCGCTTCCAGCTCCTTGCGTGCCCGGTTGGCGCCGCCGCCCACCTGCCCCCGGTCCTCGGGAGGAAGCTCGGCGATCCCGCGCAGTATCGAGGTCAGCTCGGCTTTGCGGCCGAGGTAGCCGACCCGCAGCTCCTCGAGCTCGGCGCTGCTGCCGGCACCTTCGATCGCGGCGCCGGCCTCCGCCCTGATCTCGTCGATCCGCTCAAGCATCGGGCTGGGCCT
>DASQDJ010000230.1:0-14883 GCA_035634215.1 Solirubrobacterales bacterium
CGCGCGCTGCCGACGCAGGTCGAAGACGACGGCGGCGAGAAAGTCCGGGTTGGAGAGGCTGGGCGTGCTGGTGATCCCGTAGCGGGCGGCGAAGGAGAGCAGCAGGTCGCGCAGCCTCTCCCGTGGCACCGTGCGGATCAGCCGGCGCAGCTGGCGCCCGACCTGGATCGTCGCCTCGTTGAGGAAGGTCGCCGGGCCGACGACCGCCTCGACCGGGGCCAGGCGCGCCAGCTCGGCGCACGGGCCCGGCAGCGGCTCGGCGCCCTCTGGCACGTTCGCCGCCAGGCACCCCTCGAGCCGCAGCAGGCGTCCGAGGTTCGCGGTGAGGATCAGCCGCTGCAGGTCGCCCTTGGCGACGACCACGATCGGCTCTTCGCCGAAAGCCGCTCGCGCCTCCTCCGTGGCCCGGTAGCTCTCGGTGTCGGTATCGACCAGCGTGTCGGCGCCGGCGTCAGTCGAGAGGCTGGCGGCAGCCGCCACCGCCACGGCGGCGAGCAGCGTGGATACGACCAGGACGCCCTTCGCGTGCCTGGTTGCCCAGGCGGCGACCGCGCTCAATCCATCGAGAGCGGGCCGCTGACGTCAGCGTTGAGGAACTGGTGCACGAACTGGTTCTCGGAGTCGAAGAGTTCCTCTTTGGGCCCGGACTCGACGATTTTGCCGTTCCAGAGGACGGCGATGAAGTCGGAGATCCGCCGCGCGGTGTTGAGATCGTGGCTGATCACCAGGTAGCAGCCGCCGTTCTCGGCGTGGACCTCGCGGATCAGCTCGCAGAGCAGCGCCGTGCGGACCGGGTCGAGGCCCGAGTCGGGCTCGTCGAACATGACGATCGCCGGTTCGAGCACCAGGGCGCGGGCGAAGCCGGCGCGCTTGCGCATCCCCCCCGAGAGCTCGTTCGGCATCTTGTAGATCGCCTCCGAGAGCCCGACCTCCTTGAGGCGGCGGTTGACGATCTCGCCGATCTCCTCCTCGCTTTTGTCGGTGTGCTGGCGCAGCGGGAAGGCGGTGTTGTCGTAGATGTTCATCGAGCCGAACAGGGCGCCGTCCTGGAAGAGCAGGCCGAACTTTTTGCGCACCTCGAACAGTTCGTCGTCGGTCATGTTCGGGATCGATTCGCCGTGCACCAGCACGTCGCCGTGGTCCGGATAGAGCAGCCCGACGATGTGCTTGATCAAGACGCTCTTGCCGGTCCCCGATGGGCCCAGCACCATCGAGACCTGGTCTTCGGGCAGGCCGAGGTTGAGCCCGTTGAGGATGCGGGCGCGGCCGAACTGCTTGACCAGGTCGATGATCTCGATCGCGTCCTCGCCGCCGTGGTCGCGCTTGCGGCCGGTGTGGAAGCGATAGGGGTCGGTCTCGGCGGGGTCGACGCCGGGGATGACGAAGTCGCGGCCCATGATCGCGCCGTCGTCGCTTCTGTAGGGGCCGTCGGAGCGGCCGTCGCGCGGCGCCGGCGTCTCTTCGACCGGGGGCTCGGGGTCGGCGTTGCGCGCCGCGTCGGCGGTGTCGGCGCCAGCCTCTGCTTCGACTTCTTCGTGGCGCTGGTCGTCGTCTATGGACATCGTGCCTTCAGCCTCCTATCGGTGCTCGTGGGTTCGCTCCCCAGAAGACCAGGGTGCCCAGCATCCCGATGAGATGCACCAGGACGATGTTGAGGACCATCGACTTCGCCGTCGCCTCGCCGACCCCGACCGGGCCGCCGGACGCGGTGTAGCCGTAGTAGCAGCCGACGAGCACGATCGCGGTGGCCATGAACATCCCCTTGATCAAGCTGAAGATCAGGTCGGGCGGGTTCTGGAACATCCAGAAGATCAAGAGGTAGCCACCCGAGGAGACGTCGCCGATCTGTTCGACCACCGCCAGGTAGCTGGCGTAGAACATGATCCCGATCCCGACCAGGTACATGAACGGGAAGGCGATCCAGGCGGCGAGCAGGCGCGTCGCGGCGAGGAAGGTGACGGGCGGCACGCCCATCACCTCGAGCGCGTCGAGCTCGTCGGAGATCCGCATCGCGCCGAGCTCGGCGACGATCCCGGTCCCGACCTTGGCCGAGAGCATGTAGCCGAAGGCGTAGGGCATGATCTCGCGCAGGTCGCACCAAGCCGAGAAGAGGCCGGCAAAGGCGGGCGCGCCCTGGGCGCGCAGCAGGTAGGCGCCCTCGATCCCGCACTGCAGGCCGAGGATGAAGACGAGGCCCCAGATGATCAGCGCCGAGCCGAGGATCAGGATGCCGGCCTGGCGCAAGCTCTCGCCGAAGAAGCGCAGGACGCGGCCCGAGTAGACGAGGCCGGCGACCCGCGAGCCGAAGCGGGCGATCTCGCCGAAGGAGTCGAGCCAGCCCCGGGGGACGGCGAGCCAGGCGTTCATCGGATCGTCTGCAGCTCCGGGTTGGTGGCGAGCAGCGTCTGCGTGAAGACGTAATTGAAGGCGAAGACGCCCATGAACGAGATGACGACCGCCTGGTTGACGGCGCGGCCCACTCCGGCGGCCCCACCCGAGGCGGTCATCCCCTTGTAGCAGCAGACGACCGCGATGATCGCGCCGAACAGGGTGCACTTGATCACCGATCCCCAGAGGTCGGTGATCGAGGCGTTGGAGAAGAGCGTGGCGAAGAAGCCCCCGAGCGGCTGGCTGTAGACGATCTCGGTGAGGATGCCGCCACTGATCCCGAAGACGAGCGCGTAGATGTCGAGCAGGCCGGTGATCAGCATCAGCGCCAGGAAGCGCGGCACGACGAGGTTCTTGATCGGGTCGACGCCCAGCACCTGCAAGGCGTCGAGCTCCTCGCGGATCTTGCGGGCGCCGAGGTCGGCGGTGATCGCCGTGCCGGCGACGCCGGCGACGACGACCGCGGTCACGAAGGGGGCGAACTCGCGGATCGAGGCGAGCACGAAGAAGCCGCCGAGCCGATCGAGGGCGCCGAAGAGGTTGAGGATGTTCGCCGCCTGCAGGCCCGGCGCGCCGAACCCGAAGGCGACCGTCGAGATCAGCAATGGGAACCAGCAGAGCTGCAGCGCGAAGAGGAACTGGCCGATGAACTCCTCGCCGTAGGGATAGGGCGGCTTGATCGCGGAGACCAGCGTTTTGCCGGTGAGGATCATCATGTCCCCCACCTGTTCGAAGAATGACTTGGCGGGCGCGAAGCTCCGACCTATCGTTGCGGCTCTGTTCATTGCTCCTCCGGCAAACGGGTCCGCCCCCGCGGCCACTCGGTTACCCGAGTCTATGGGATGGGCAACTCCCCTCGGTTAGCGGAGTGTTGAGATGGCGATGCTATGTTCCGCCGCCTTGGGGGGACAGCGCAGACACGCAGGGCGTTCCCGCGTCGGCGCGACCGCCGTCGCGGCCCTCGCCGCCGCCACGCTGGCCGCCTGTGGCGACGACTCCTCCTCGGAGGCCGAGCGCGCCAAGGCGCGCGGCCCGTTCGAGGTCAAGGTCGTCGAGGCCGACTTCCCGACCAAGCAGCGGCTCGGCGAGACGACCCTGCTGCGGCTCGGCGTCCGCAACACCGGCGACGAGCGCGTGCCGGCGCTCACGACCACCGTCTCGATCGCCGGGGAGGAAGGCGAAGGCTCGTCGATTCCCTTCGGGATCCGCAGCGCGGAACCGGGGCTCGCCCAGCCCGATCGGCCCGTCTGGGTCCTCTCCGAGAAGTACCCGCGAATCTCCGGCTCGACCGAGTCGGCGGGCGCCGAAAACGCCAGCCGCAAGACGTTCGACTTCGGACCCCTGGATCCGGGCGAGACGGTCAGGGCAGTCTGGAAGCTGACCGCCTCGCGCACCGGCGCCTACCGGCTGCTCTACGAGGTCGGTGCCGGGCTCCGCGGCGACGCGAAGGCCGAGACCGCGTCCGGAGTCGCGCCGGGCGGCTCGTTCACGGTGCGGGTCACGGAGGCGACGCCCGAGACGGTCGTCACCGACAGCGGCGACGTGGTCGAGGTCAAGCGCGGCGAGGAGACCCAGGCCAATCGCTAGCGTGTCCCGCATGGGACGCCGTGCCGCTTCGTGCGTCGCCGCCGCCGCTCTGGCGCTGACCGCCCTCCCCGCCTGCGGCGAGGCCAAGGAGGACGCGGGGCCCGCTCGAGCCGGAGGCGGCGGAGGGGCCGACACGAGCGCCAACCCACGCGTGGCACTGAAGCGAATCGGCAGCTTCGAGAGCCCCGTTTACGTGACGGGCGCCCCGGGCTTCCCCCGGCTGCTCTTCGTCGTCGAGCAGGCGGGGACGGTGCGCGTGCTCGACGGGGGCAGACGGCTCTCCCGTCCCTTCCTCGACATCCGCGGGCTCGTGTCGTTCGGTGGGGAGCGAGGCCTGCTCTCGATCGCCTTCCCACCCGACTACGCGAGGACGCGGCGCTTCTACGTCTACTTCACCGACCGCGAGGGGGACATCCGGGTCGAGGAGTTCAGACGGCGCAGCCCCGTCCGCGCCGCCCGCGGCTCGCGCCGCCCGCTGATCGAGATCCGCCACAGGGAGAACTCGAACCACAACGGAGGCCAGGTCCAGTTCCTCGGCAACCTCCTCTTCTTCGGCACCGGGGACGGTGGCTCAGGCGGCGATCCGCCCAACAACGCCCAGGACCGCGAGAGCCTGCTCGGGAAGCTGCTGCGCATCGACCCCCGCCCGTCCGGCGGTCGCCCGTACACGGTCCCGGACAGCAACCCCTTCGTAGGCCGGCCCGGCCGCGACGAGATCTTCAGCCTCGGCCTGCGCAATCCCTTCCGCTTCTCCTTCGACCGCGTCACCGCGACGAAGCCGCGACTGGCGATCGGCGACGTCGGCCAGGACCGATTCGAGGAGCTCGACTACCTCGGCGTCGGGGCGGCGAGCGGCGCCAACTTCGGCTGGGACGCCTTCGAGGGCTTCTCCCGCTACGAGGGCGCCAACAGCGGCACGCCCGATCCGGGCGGGACGGTGAAACCGGTCTTCACCTACGGGCGAGGCCGTGGCTGCACGATCATCGGCGGCTATGTGGTCGGCGACCCGCGCCTGCCGACGCTGCGAGGCCGGTACGTATACGCCGACCTCTGCCAAGGACAGCTGCGGAGCCTCATCCCAGGCCTACGGCGAGCCAGCGATGACCGCCGCCTCGGCCTCTCGGTCTCGACCCCGAGCTCCTTCGGCGAAGACGCTCGGGGTCGGGTGTACGTGGTGTCGCTGGAGGGGCCGGTGTACCGGTTCGTCGCAGGGTAGCCCGATCGCGATCGTCGACTCGCTATGTCGCTATCACCGACACCGGTTCCCCAACTGTGTTAGAGGCAGTGAGTAGGAGCGAGCCAGTCAAGGTGGCGGATTGTTTTGTTCCTAGGAACACACAAAGGCCGCCATGGTACTGTGTTTCGAACGTTGCATTCAGTTCCAATGTGAGGGCGTCTTTACCGTTCTGCAAGGATGTTTTGTATGTGACGGTTCCCGTCGCGGTCTGCGCAACCATTGTGGCCAGGCAGTTCGGCTGGTGGAACTCAAGCGCTTTGCCAGTTGGACACACGAAGTGGATTGTCTGCTCAGCCGTGGTGACGGGGGAGCCCACTGTGAGCCTGTAGACGCAGCCGTTAAATGTGTATGACGTGATCGGGGTGCCGCCCTGTGTGGTGCATTCCCCATAGGAGGGGGCCAGATCGATACTCGCGACTATTTTGGAGCTGAATGTGCCTTCGTGTTTGAGCGTCCCGAGGTTACAGTCGATTTCTCCGCTGTGAGCGATGAATGCGTGATCGTGCTGGGCACTGTTGACGCTTTTCAGGATCGTGTGTTCGCTGTCGGACGCAAAGTGCCCGCCGCTGGTCGCGGTTGCGTTCGCCCCCGTCAAGGCCGTGATCGCCAGCATGGCGATCACGCCGAGGCACCTGCGCTTGACCTTGAGGTTCATGGTCGCTCCCTTCCTTGGATTACGGATCCCGGAGGAAAGGGATACGGCCGTCTTGCTCCCCGAGTCGTTGAGAGAACGTTAAGCCGCCGGAAAGCCCTGCAGGGCGCGTGGGAGCAGCCGGCACGTGCACAGATCGGCGCGCACGCGTAAAAGCCGCCGCCGAGCACTGGTCCCGACGGCGGCTTTCGAAACTCAGCTCCTAAGTACTAGCGGCGAGCGTAGGGGTCGATGTAGAGGTCGTCGACCTGCCACTGGCCCTTGCTGTCCAGCGGGGTGATGCGGATCTGGATGTTGCTCGGGATCAGCGTCCCCACGATGGTCGCGAGGCTGAGCACCGTCGACATCTGCTGCGTCGGCGCCCAGTTCGGGCCGGCGGTTACGGTGCTCACCGCCTTGGTGCGAACCAAGCCCAGCAGCTTGTAGACCGCTTCGACGCGCAGGCGCGAGCTGGGGTCGCCGGTGTTGCGCGCGAACATCCGGAAGATCGGCGTGTCGAGCGACATGCAGACCGGCGGGCTGCCCGCCGAGCTGCCGGCCGGCAACGCCAACGAGCGGCTGTCGGCGGCGGCGTTGAGGTAGTAGCTCTCGTTACCCGTGACCGTCGCCGCGCCGCCGCTGAGCGACCAGCCGCTGGCGCCGGCCTCGAAGCCGCCGTCCGGGCCAAGGACATAGTGGTGCCTGTCGCCCCAGGGCGCGAAGACCTGCTTGGCGCCGCTGTAGTTACAGGCCTGCGCGGCCGCGGGGGCGAGCGCGAACACCGTCGCGGTCGTGGCCAGCACCCCGATCAACTTGACGGGGACCTTGAGGATTTTGATCGAGCTGAGCTTCATTCAGGACCTCCCTTGTCGCATGCCAAACAGCCTGGCCGTCACGGCCAAGCTGGCGGTCGAGCTATCTCGCCAAGAGCGACGAGACCTCTGACTTTGCGTCCCCGCCTCGCGACAGGTTTGCCCTTTTGCAGCTGAACTTATGTGCGCCGCCAGGATCGTCTAACAACCTCCAAAACTGAAGAAACTTCATACAAACGTCCGTGAGATAAGCGGCTGTTTTGGGTAGGGACGGCGGTTTTCGGGCGTTAGATGGCGCTGCTTATTGCTTCGCGGGAAGAGCCGATAGAGAAGGAGGGCCTCAGTCGGGCCCATGAGCAATGGCGGCTACCACCGACACGCCAGAGGTCGAGCATCTCTTCGCCCGCGGGCGAGAGCGCTCCGCGCTGCCCGCTTACGGCCGCGAGCGCCTCGTCGAGGGCGGCACGGCCGTCGCCTTCCTCACCGCCGCCGCCGCGATGGCCTTCCTGGTGCCCTCGCCTCGGGCCCTCGATCTGACCGTCCTCGCGGTTCTCGCCTTCACCTACGTGGTCGTCTGCCAGGCTCAGTTCGACGTCGCCGACGGCTACACGGTCCCCACCGAGCTCGTCCTGGTGCCGATGCTCTTCCTGCTGCCGACGCCTGCGGTTCCGCTGATCGTCAGCGTCAGCTGGGCGCTCGGGCGCGTCTTCGACTATGCGACCGGCCGCACCAGCGTCTATCGCGCCTTCCACGTCTTCGCCGACTGCTGGCACGCGATCGGCCCCGCGCTGGTCCTCATCCTCGCCGGCGCCCAAATCTTCTCTTGGGACGACTGGCCCATATACGTAGTGGCGCTGCTCGCCCAGTTCGCCTTCGACTTCGCCTCGATCACGGCGCGGATGCGACTGATCGAGGGCCCCTCTTCCTGGGCGGAGCTGCGCTTGATCGCGCCCTCCTACGGGCTCGACGCCGCGCTGGCGCCGATCGGCCTCGTCGTCGCCTTTGCCGCGATCGAGCTCGGCCCGGCTGCCTGCCTGGTCGTGATCCCACTTGCCGGGGTGCTCTCCGTCCTCTCCCGTGAGAGGCAGTCGAGGATCGAAGGGGCGCTGGAGCTGAGTGCCGCCTACCAGGGCACCGCCCTGCTCCTGGGAGACGTCGTCGAGGCCGACGACGAGTACACCGGCAGCCACAGTCGCGGTGTGGTCGAACTGTCGCTCGCGGTCGCCGAACAGCTCGGTCTCGACCGCAGGCAGCGCCGCAACGTCGAGTTCGCCGCCCTCCTCCACGACGTCGGCAAGATCGCGGTGCCCAAGGAGATCATCAACAAGCCGGGGCCGCTGGACGACGGGGAGTGGGAGGTCATGCGGCGCCACACCATCGAGGGTGAGGAAATGCTGAAGCGGGTGGGCGGCGTTCTCGCCGAGGTGGGCCGGATCGTCCGCTCCTCGCACGAGCACTACGACGGCAGCGGCTACCCGGATGGCCTCGCCGGCGAGGAGATCCCGATCGAGGCGCGCATCGTCACCTGCTGCGACGCCTTCAGCGCGATGACGACGACGCGCTCCTACCGCAAGGCGATGCCGCTCGAGAAGGCGGTCACCGAGCTGCGCGCCTGCTCCGGGACGCAGTTCGACCCGCGGGTCGTCGAGGCGCTGATCGCGACCGTCTGATCCCGGCGTCGCTAAGGTTGGCTGACCAGCCAAACCGGAAGGGAGCGTCGGGTGGAGAGCGGAACGGAGAGGATCACCCCGGAGGCGGGCAACGGGAGCGGCCCGACCGAGACTGACTCGATCGAGGTCGTCAATCCCGCAACCGGTGAGCGGATCGCAGACCTCCCGGTGGACTCGCCGGCGGGCGTCGCCGCCACGGTCGCGCGCGTGCGCGGCAACCAGCCAGCCTGGGAGGGGCTGGGGATCGAGGGGCGCTATCGCTGGCTGGCACGGCTGCGCGACTGGCTGCTCGACAACGAGGAGCGTGTGCTGGACACGATGCAGGCCGAGACTGGCAAGGTGCGCGGCGACACCGCCGCCGAGACGATCTACCTCGCCGACCTGATCAACTTCTACGGGGCCAAGGCGGCGAAGTTCATCGGCGACGAGACGGTGCGCCCCCACTCCGCCCTGATGGCGACGAAGAAGCTGATGGTTCAGCACCGCCCCTATCCCGTGGTCGGCGTGATCAGCCCTTGGAACTTCCCGCTGGCGCTGGCGCTCGGAGACGCCCTTCCCGCCCTGCAGGCCGGCGCCGCCGTCGTCATCAAGCCCTCCGAGTTCACGCCGCTCGGCATCGACGAGATCGTCCGCGCCTGGAAGGAGGAGATCGGCGGGCCCGACGTCTTCGACCGTGTGCACGGCACCGGCGAGACGGGGGGAGCCCTGATTGACCACGTCGACTTCGTCCAGTTCACCGGCTCCGACCGCACCGGTCGCAAGGTGATGGCTCGGGCCGCCGAGACGCTGACCCCGGTCAGCCTCGAGCTGGGGGGCAAGGACCCGATGATCGTCCTCGACGACGCCGACCTCGACCGGGCCGCCAACGCCGCTGCGTGGGGCTCGATGTTCAACTCGGGCCAGGTCTGCCTCTCGGTCGAGCGGGTGTACGTCGAGGAGGCGGTTTACGACGACTTCGTCGCCAGACTGACGCGTGAGGTCGGCAAGCTCCGCCAGGGGGCCGACGGCAGGGTCCCGCGCAAGGACATCGGCGCGATGACTTCGCCCAACCAGGCGGACGTGGTCGAGGACCACGTCGAGGACGCGATCGCCAGCGGCGCTCGGGCGCTGACCGGCGGCAAGCGCGCCGACGGGCCGGGCGACTACTTCGAGCCAACGGTGCTGGTCGACGTCGACCACTCGATGAAGGTGATGCGGGAGGAGACCTTCGGCCCGGTGGTCGGCGTGATGAAGGTCCGCGATGAGGAAGAGGCACTGCGCTTCGCCAACGACACCCCCTATGGGCTCGCCGCCTCGGTGTTCGGAGAGAAGCGGCGGGCCGAGCGGCTCGGCCGCCAAATCGAGGCGGGCGCCGTCAACGTCAACGACGTGATCGTCAACTACGTGGCGATGGACGTGCCGATGGGCGGCTGGAAGCAATCTGGCATCGGCTTCCGCCACGGCGAGTACGGGATCAAGAAGTACTGTCGGCCGGAGTCGGTGATCGTCACCCGCTTCGCCGGCAAGCGCGAACCGACCTGGTACCCCTACACGCGCTCGCGCCGCGGCCTTGTCAGCCGGATAGCGCGTGCCTTCAACGCCCGCGACTGGCGCCGCCGACTCGGCCTGCGCAAGTAGCCTCCCGGCCGGCATGGCCGACTTCGCCGACTACTACCGCGAGATCTACGCCTACGGCCTGGGGGGCCAGGCGCCGACTGTTCCGGTCGCGGTCGCCGAACTGGAGAGCCGGGCCGAGGAGGCGATGGAGGAGCGGGCCGCCAACTACGTCTTCGCCGGCGCCGGCAGCGAGGAGACGATGCGGGAGAACCGCGCGGCACTCGACCGCTGGCGGATCGTGCCGCGCATGCTGCGCGACGTCGCGGCGCGCGACCTCTCGACGACGGTGCTGGGCACGGGGATGCCGGCGCCGCTGCTGCTGGCGCCGATCGGCGTCCAAGCGATCGTCCACGAGGAAGGTGAGTTGGCCAGCGCTCGGGCCGCGGCCGCGCTCGGCCTGCCGCTGATCGCCAGCACGGCTTCGCACTTCAGCCTCGAGGAGATCGCGGCGGCGGGCGGCGAGGGCGCGCCGCGCTGGTTCCAGCTCTACTGGCCCAACGACCGCGAGCTCGCCGCCAGCCTCGTCGGACGCGCCGAGGCGGCGGGCTACGAAGCGATCGTGCTGACGGTCGACACCTTCATCCCCGGCTGGAAGTCGCGCGACCTGCAGCAGGCATGGCTGCCCTTCCTCAACGGCATGGGCGTCGCCAACTACTTCCAGGACCCGGTCTTCCGCGCCGCGCTCGAGCGCCCGCCCGAGGAGGACCAGGGCGCCGCCACCGGCCACTTCCTCTCGGTGCAGGCGAACCCCTCGCTGACCTGGGACGACCTCGGCTGGCTGCGCGAGACGACCTCACTGCCGCTCGCGATCAAGGGCATCCAGCACGTCGAGGACGCCCGCGAGGCGGCCCGCCGGGGCGTCGACGGCATCGTCGTCTCCAACCACGGAGGCCGCCAGGTCGACGGCGCGATCGGCTCGCTCGACGCGCTGCCCCCGATCGCCGACGCCGTCGGCGACGAGCTGGCCGTCCTCTTCGATAGCGGCGTGCGCGGCGGCGCCGACGTGCTGAAGGCGCTGGCCCTCGGCGCCGACGCGGTCCTGCTCGGCCGTCCCTACATCTGGGGCCTGGCCCTGGAGGGCCAGGAAGGGGTCGAAAAGGTGCTGAAGATGGTCCTCGCCGAGCTCGACCTGACGATGGCGCTCTGCGGGTACACCCGGCCCGAGCAGCTCGGGTCCGAGGCGCTCGCCCGCTGAGCGGGAACCCCGGCGGTACCGCGAGAGATCTGCTCTCATACTGCGCTGCGACCGCCGCGGCCCAATGAGACACCTGACCCTCGAGATCACCGACTTCCAGGACGACGCGCACTGGGCGTGGCGGCTGCTCGACGAAGCCGGGAACTTCGTCGCCGACCAGGACGTGAGCCTCGATCGAAGCGCCGCCGAGTACCGCGGCTACCTCGACCTCCACGGCTACGTGCGGTGGAACGCCTCCCCCGTCTCGCCGATCGCCGATGAGGTGACGACCGTCCGACGCGTCGCGAAGTGGGTGCGGGCACAGGCCTGGGGCCGAGTCGGCGACGAGATCCTCGCTGCCGCCCAGCTGGAACCGGTCACCGTCCACGTCAAGACGCCGCCGACCGCCAAGGTGCTGCTGTTCCGGCCTTTCGAGTTGGGCCTGGTCCTGGACGACGGCCCCGGCGGGCTCGACGTGAGCCTCGTCTTCGACGTCGGGGAGGACAGCGGCGCACGGCCCGAGCCGGGGACGACCGACCTGCTGCGCATGCTGGCGATCTTCAGCATGCCGACCGACAAGGCGGCGCTCGACGTGCGTCGCGAGCGACACGAGCTGCGTCGCCTGGTCAAGCGGATAGGCGAGACCACCGGCGGCGCGATCGAGCTGCGAATCCTCCAGTACGGCGTTACCCGCGGGCTGCTCGAAGAAGCGCTCGAGGAAGGCGAGGGGTGGGACCTCGTCCACTTCTCGGGCCATGGCCTCCCGTCGGGACTCCTCCTGGAGAAGGAGGACGGAACCGCCGACCTCGTCCACAGCAGCGAGTTCGCGGAGCTGCTCTGGCCGACGCGAGGACGCCTCGAGCTGGTGACGCTCAGCTCATGCGAGTCCGGAGCGACCACCGCCGCGCACACCATGCGGCTCCTCGGCGTCGCGCCGCCGAAAAGCCTGGAGCCGGCCGACAGCGAGGATCCGGGCGATCCGCTGCCAGCCGTCGCACAGCGAATATCGAGCCAGATCGGCTGCGCGTCCCTGGCGATGCGCTACCCCGTCGCGGACGACTTCGCCGTCGGGCTCGCCGTGAACCTCTACGGGGGCATGCTGGAAACCGGCCAAACCCTGCCGAGAGCGCTGCAGCGGGCCCTGCGAAAGGAGGTAGGCGCCAACGGCAAGCCCGAGGAAGTCGCTCTCTCCCTAGCCACGCCGGCTCTCTTCGGAAGCCGCGCCCTCGACCTGAAGCTGGTTCCGCCCCAGGGAGACCCTCCTTCCTTCGACCTTGCCGCGATGAAGCTCGCCTACTTCGAGCCCGAGCCCGAGACCTTCGTCGGCCGGGTCGGCCCGCTTGCCACCGCCAGCGCCGCGCTCGCGCCCAAGAGCGCCTACCGCGCGATCGTCTTCCACGGCATGGCAGGAGCCGGCAAGACGGCCTGCGCGCTCGAGCTCGCCTACCGTCACGAGGACCGCCGCTTCGGCGCGATGGCCTGGTACCGCGCCCCCAGCGAAGGCAATGACATCGGCAGCGCCCTGGCCCAGTTCGCGGTGGCGC
Source organism: Solirubrobacterales bacterium (assembly GCA_035634215.1). Classification (GTDB taxonomy): domain Bacteria; phylum Actinomycetota; class Thermoleophilia; order Solirubrobacterales; family 70-9; genus VRUE01. Next base: position 12,640 of record DASQDJ010000230.1, read on the forward strand.
TCGAGGCCCAGCTGCCTGGGCTGGAGCTGGCCCATGTCGTGGACGACGCGACCAAGCTCACCGCCCACCTGCCGCGGCTGCGCACGATGCTGGCGAGCCGGTCCGTCCTCGTGGTCCTCGACAACGTCGAGTCGCTCCTGACGAGCGCCGGCGCTTGGCGTGACGAGCGCTGGAGACTCTTGATGGACGCGTTCGTCGGCCACGACGGCCTGTCGCGGCTCGTCCTCACCTCGAGGACCACGCCCCTGCCGATGCGCGACGACGAGCGGGTGCTGGTGCAGCCGATCCACTCGCTGTCCGCGAAGGAGTCGGTGCTGCTGGCGAGCCGGATGCCGAACCTGGGCCGCCTGATGGCCGGAGACGGCAACTTCGACCCGCAGGAGGGCCGCGAGCTCGTGCGCCGCGTCCTCGAGATGGTCCAGGGCAACCCCAAGCTGATGGAGCTCGCCGACAGACAGGCGGTCGACGCTGAGGCGCTGCGAGAGCGCCTCAGTGAGGCGGACGAGGTTTGGGGCGACCGGGTCAGCCTCGACGGCTTCTTCGTGACGGGAGAGGCGCCGAACGAGGTCAGGGCAGAGGACTTCCTGCAGGTGATCGAGCGGTGGACCGGTGGGATCGCCTCCAACCTCAGCGAGGACGAGCGATTCGCCTTTCAGCTCATCTGCTGCCTGGAGACCAGCGATCGGGTCTCGGCGGCCATCGCCTTGGCTTGGAAAGAGCTCAACTCGATTCGCCACGAGCGCGACGCCCCTGAGCTGATGCCGATCCTCCGTTCGCTGGCCGGCCATGGCCTCGTCGATCTGGAGACGCGAGGGGAGCACTGGCAGGTGAGCGTGCACCCCGCCGTCGAGCAGGCGGAGAAGGACGCCGTCGACGAGGAGCTGTCCGCCGAGATCGACCGGGTGATGGCGGCGGTATGGATGACCGTCCATCGATTCGCCTCGGAACGGCAGGACACCGTCTCCGTGGTGCGCTCGGGGTTGGCGGCGGCTCCCTACCTCCTGCGCCAAGGCAAAGCGGTGACCGCGGCGGTGCATCTCGGCATCGCCGTGACCCGCGACTCGTCGGCCCAGACCCTCGCCAAGGCCCTGCCCTACCTGCGTCAGGCCGTTGCCCAGACCGCCGGGACCGACGACGAACTCGTCCCGCGGGGCGTCATGCTCAAAGCCAGAGCTGCCAGCGGGCCTTCCGACGTCAGCGGCGAGATGTGGGAGCTCCTCGACGTGCTGAAGGAGAAAGAGGACTACGTCAACGCGTGCGCGCTGCTCACCGACCTCTTCGGCGTCCTGTTCAGGGCGAGTCGCCTCAAAGAGGCCCAGGAAGTGGCAGAGGCGATTCCAGAGATCACCGGGCTGGCCGAATTCGGCCCCTGGACCCGACTCGGCGACCGATGCGTGCAGCTGCGGGTCATGCAGGCCAAAGGGGAGAACCGGCAGGTGCTGGACGAGGTCGAGCCCCTGATCGAGAAGATGGAGTCGCTGCCGCTCGACGGGGACCAGAAGGAGGCGGCTCAGCCCTGGAACGTCCGCGAGGCGCTGCTCGGGGTCGCGGCGTCCGCGGCCGGGGCGCTTCGCGAGTGGGAGAAGATGCTCGAACTGCACGAGCGAATACGGCAGAGCGAGATCGAACGCGACGCACCCGTGGTCGAACAGACGCGAACCGCGCTGAACGCGGTCGGACCGCTGATCGAGCTCGAGCGCTACGAGGAGGCGGAGAAGGCGCTCCGCTCGCTGCGCACGACGTTCGAATCGCTCGGCGACCATCGCTCGCTCCCTGAAGTCTTCAACTCGCTCGCCGTGCTCGAGGCGAAACGCGGGCACGTCGACGACGCCGTCGAGCTGGGCCGGAAGGCGCTGCGCCTCCTCTACGTCAACCGCGAGCCCCAGGGCATCGCCGGCGGACACAACAACTTCGCACTCCACCTGCGCCAGGCCCGGAGGGGGCCGGACGAGGTGATCGCGCATCAGCTGGCGGCGGCCCTGATCTCCTTTCAGACGGAAGCCGGCGAGTTCACGCGAATCGCCGGCGTACTCGCGCTGCTGCTGAAGGAAACCGGGCCAGACGCCCTGCCGGAGTCCTTCTCAAGCCTCTGTGAGCGCGTCGAACGGGTGGAGGGCGTCGACTTCCAGGCCTTCTTCCTCGGCCTTCCGGGCGGCACGCCCGACGGCGACGAGGCGATCGCCGCCGTCTTGCGGCGGCTGCCGCGGCTCGAGGACTCCTAGGCCGGCGCCTCAATCTTCGGGA
>DASQDJ010000231.1:0-21526 GCA_035634215.1 Solirubrobacterales bacterium
AGCGGCGCGCCGCCCGGGTAGCTTCCAAGCCCCTCTACGCGAAGGAGAGATGACCGTGGCCGAGGCCAGCTACCCCGACGACCTGCGCTACCACCCCGAGCACGACTGGGCTCGGGTCGACGGCGAGACGGCGACCTTCGGCATCACCTGGTACGCCCAGGACAACCTCGGCGAGGTCGTCTTCTACGATCCGCCCGAGCTCGGCGCGACGGTGAGCAGGGACGCCGCCTACGCCGAGGTGGAGTCGGTGAAGGCTGTCTCCGACGTGATCGCGCCGCTGTCCGGCGAGGTGGTCGAGGTCAACGCCGCGCTGGCCGACGCCCCCGAGCGGATCAACGAGGACCCCTACGGCGAGGGATGGCTGATCAAGGTGCGGCTCAGCGAGCCCGGCGAGGCCGACGGCCTGCTCAGCGCCGCGGATTACCGCAAACTGCTGGAAGACGACTAGGCAAGCCCCGCCCCGCCCTCCCGTAGCCTTCCTCGGGTGAGCCGCTACACCTCAGCGACGCCCGACGACCGGGCCGAGATGCTCGCCGCGATCGGCGCCGAGTCGACCGCCGAGCTGTTCGACCAGGTTCCCGACGAGCTGCGCCTCAACCGGCCGCTCGACCTGCCGGCGGGCATGAGCGAGGCCGAGGTCTATGAGCGGCTCGCGGCGCTCGCCGAGCGCAACGCCGACGCCGAGCGCGAGGCCTGCTTCCTCGGCGCTGGGATGTATGACCACTACGTGCCGGCGATCGTCGACGCGATCACGCAGCGCTCCGAGTTCCTCACCCCGTACACCCCCTACCAGCCGGAGATCTCCCAGGGCGGCCTGCAGGCGATGTTCGAGTTCCAGACGATGATGTCCGAGCTGACCGCGCTGCCGGTCTCCACCGCCGGCCTCTACGAGGGGCCCTCCTCGGTTGCCTCGGCGGGCTACCTGGCGATCGGCGCGACCGGCCGGCGCCGCTTCGTCGTCTCGCGCGGCCTGCACCCGCACAGCCGCGCGACGCTGGCGACCTACTCGGCTGGCTTCGGCGCCGAGATCGCCGAGGTCGGCTTGGAGGACGGGACGACCGACGCCGAGGCGCTCGCCGCGGCGGTCGACGGCGAGACCGGCGCCGTCTTCCTCCAGAGCCCGAACTTCCTCGGGGCGGTCGAGGACGTCGAAGCGCTCGGCGCCGCCGCCAGGGATCACGGCGCGCTGCTCGTCGTCTCCTGCGACCCGATGACGCTCGGGGTGCTGCGCCCGCCGGGCGAGTGCGGCGCCGACATCGCGCTCGGCGAGGGCCAGCCGCTGGGCAATCGTCTCGACTTCGGCGGTCCTTCATTCGGCTTCTTCTGCGGCACGGAGAAGCTGATCCGCAAGCTGCCGGGCCGGATCGCCGGGGAGACGGAGGATGTCGACGGGCGGCGCGGCTTCGTCCTGGCGCTGCAGACCCGCGAGCAGCACATCCGCCGCGAGAAGGCGACCCACAACATCTGCACGGCGCAGGCGCTGAACGCGCTCGCCGCGACCATCCACCTCGCCTGGCTGGGACGGGAGGGCTTCCGCGAGCTGGGCGAGCTGTTGGCCCGCCGCACCGCCTACGCGCGCGACCGCCTGGCGACCGTCGAGGGGGTGGAGCTCCTCCACGAGGCGCCGGTGGTGCGCGAGTTCGCGCTGCGCCTCGACGCGCCCGTTGATCGGGTGCTCGACCGCTGCGCCGAGCGCGGGATCGCGGCCGGGTATCCGCTCGGGCGCGACTACCCCGAGCACGGGGACGGCCTGCTGGTGGCGATCACCGAGCGGCGCACGCCCGAGCAGATCGACGCTCTCGCCGAGGCGCTCGGCGCGGCGATCGAGGCCGAGCGTGGCGCTTTCAGGTCGGATAGCGGCATAAAAGCGCCAGAGGGGGTGGTCTGATGGCCCTCACCCAGACGCCCATGCAGGCCGAAGCGGCGCGGACGATCTTCGAGAAGTCGAAGCCGGGGCGGCGCGCCGCCGTCCTCCCTGACGCCGGCGTCCCCGAGTCGCCGCTCGAGGAGTTGATCCCGGCGAAGCTGCTTCGCGAGGAGCCGCCGCGCCTGCCGGAGGTCTCAGAGCCCGAGATCGTCCGCCACTACAACCGCCTCTCGCGGCGCAACTTCGACCTCGACAGCGGCTTCTACCCGCTCGGGTCGTGCACGATGAAGCACAACCCGCGCCTCAACGAGCGGGTCGCGGCGCTGCCGGGGCACGCCCGCCTCCACCCGGCCCAGGACCCCCGCCGCGCCCAGGGCGCGCTCGAGCTGATGTGGCTGCTGCAGGAGTCGCTGGCGGAGATCTGCGGCCTGCCGCACGTCAGCCTCCAGCCCTCCGCCGGCTCGCACGGCGAGCTGGCGGGCCTGCTGCTCACCCGCGCCTTCCACGCCGACCGCGGCGAAGCGAGGACCAAGGTGCTGGCGCCCGACACCTCGCACGGCACCAACCCGGCGTCGGTGACGATGGCCGGCTACGAGAGCGTCAAGGTCGCGACCAACGAGCGGGGCGGCGTCGAGATGGACGACCTGCGGGCCAAGCTCTCCGACGAGGTCGCCTGCCTGATGCTGACCAACCCCAACACGCTGGGGCTCTTCGACGAGAACATCGCCGAGATGGCGGCGCTGATCCACGGGGCGGGGGGGACGCTCTACTACGACGGCGCCAACCTCAACGCGGTGATGGGGCAGACGCGGCCCGGCGACATGGGCTTCGACATCGTCCACGTCAACCTCCACAAGTCCTTCAGCCAGCCGCACGGGGGAGGGGGGCCCGGCGCCGGGCCGATCGCCGTCTCGGAGCGGATGGAGCCTTTCCTGCCATGCCCGCAGGTGGTGCGGCGGGCCGGCGAGAACGGCGGCGGCCCGTTCTTCGACCTCGACGCCGACCGGCCCAAGTCGATCGGTCGCCTGCGCGGCTTCCAGGGTAACTTCGGCGTCTTCGTCCGCTCCTACGCCTACATCCTCAGCCTCGGCGGCGACGGCCTCGCCGAGGCTTCCGAGACCGCGGTCCTCAACGCCAACTACCTGAAGGCCCGCCTCGCCGAGGACCGCGCCGGCAAGCACCTTCCGGTGGCCTTCGACCGCCACTGCATGCACGAGTTCGTCCTCTCCGGCAAGCCGATGAAGCGCGAGCTCGGCATCGCCACCCTCGACCTCGCCAAGCGCCTGCTCGACTTCGGCTTCCACCCGCCGACGGTCTACTTCCCGCTCCTAGTCGACGAGGCGCTGATGGTCGAGCCGACCGAGACCGAGACCAAGGAGAGCCTCGACGCCTTCGCCGACGCGATCGAGCGGATCCTCGCCGAGGCCGAAGGCGATCCCGACCTGGCGAAGAGCGCTCCCTACACGACCCCGGTCCGCCGCCTCGACGAGGTCAGGGCGACGCGGCAGCCAGTCGTGCGGCAGGCGTTCGCCTGAGAGAGGGGCGGGACGAGGCGCCGACCCTTCAGGGCTCGAGAGACGGCGTGCTGTCCGGCTGGAACTCCCGCACGGTCTCGAAGTGGTCCACCAACGCCACGGTGGCGCCGATGGCCATCGCGACGGCAGCGAAGCCGACCAGAAACCAGACGCCCAGGATGATCCGCTTCGCCCTGGCCCGCGCCCGTTCGGCCAGGGACTCGTAGCGCCAAGGAGCGGCGACGAAGGCGGCCCAGAGGCGCCGCTCGATCTCCCGCGGGCGCTCCATCGCCCGTTCCGCCTCTCCACCCAGCTGCTCCGCCCATCGCCATGCAGCCGTGCCAACCTCCTGGCTCGCCGACCCGACGAACCGAGTTCCCGTCAGGATGGGCCCCGCCGCGCCGCCCAAGATCCCGAACGCGAGGGCAGAGCCAAGGTCCTGGAACACTCCCGCGAGCCAGGCCAGGCCTGCTGCGATCGCCGAGGCCGCCCCGACGAGCTGCATCGTCAGCAGCGAGCTCGATACGTCGGAGAGCACCCGCTCCACCGTCGCGTCGATCCGCTCGACCGCAGCCTCGGCCCCCTCGCCACCCTCCAGCGCCGCCACATAGGCGCTGAGGGGACGTAGATCCTCTTCGCTGAGGCCGGCGGCGGTCGTACGAAGCTGGTTCAGCGTGTGGCGAGCCTCGAGGCGAAGCGTTGCCAGGCCGATGTCTCGCTCTACCGGGTCGGCGAGCGCTTCGATCCGAGCTCTCGCTTCCTGGTAGGACGTCCGCAGCGTCGATATGTCGGCGACCGCGTTCGCCGTGGGCGCCGGGGCGGGCGTCGACCTCTGTGGACCTAGCGGCGGGCGCGGTAGGTCCATCAAAAATTGCGATGTCGCGCCCGGTACCCCTATCCGCTGTGCCTCGACTTCGGGACCCGCGGCGACGTCGATCGTGCCTCCGCCGCTCTGCCGGAGAAGGCGCCTGGCCTCTTCGATCGCCTCCTCGACCTCCGCGTAGGTGCGGCGCTGACCATCCAGAGACAGCTCCCACCGGCGGGACTCGTACCTGACCTCTGCGACGGTTTTCATAAGGAAGTCTAGATCGTTACAGCTCGGGCAGCTCCTGCTCCAGCTCCAGCACCGGCGCGAAGAGGTCGCCGTGGCGCTCGATCCGGTCTAGAACCTCGGTCGCCTCGAAGACGAGGCACTCGCGGTCGTCGCGCTCGAGCGCCGCTTCGGCCTCCTCCCAGGTGATCGGCGTCGAGACGGTGGGGCGCTCGCGGGCGCGCAGCGAGTAGACGGCGATCGTCGTTTTGCGCGAGTGGTTCTGGGACCAGTCGACGAACACCTTCCCTTTGCGGTCGACCTTTTTCATCTTCGAGACCACCTGGTCGGGGGTCTGCTTCTCGAGCAGCTGGGCGATCGCCCGCGCCAGCGGTTTGGTCTCCTCGTAGCTCACCTGGTTGTTGAGCGGCACGTAGACCTGCAGGCCCTTCGATCCCGACGTCTTCGGGAAGCACTCGACGCCGAAGTGGCCGAACAGCTCGCGCAGGCGCAGACCGACCCGGCAGCAGTCGAGCACGTCGGCCGGCGGGCCCGGGTCGAGGTCGAAGGCGAGGACCGTCGGTCGGTCGATGTCCGCGGCCAGCGAGAGGGAGGGATGCAGCTCGATCGCCGCCAGTTGCGCCACCCAGATCAGCGTCGCGCGGTCTTCGCAGACGCAGAAGTCGATCGTGTCCTTTTCGACCTCGACCGGCGCCGTCGCCACCCACTCGGGCCGGTGTTTGGGGCAGCGCTTCTCGAAGAAAGCCGCGTCGGTGTCGTCGACGCCTTCCGGGAAGCGGCGCAGGGTCAGCGGCCGCTCGCGCAGGTGGGGCACCAGGGTTGGCGCCACCTTGGCGTAGTAGTCCACCATCTCGCCCTTGGTGAACCCCGCCTCGGGGTAGAGAACCTTGTCGAGGTTGGTGAGCTTCAGCTCACGGCCGTCGACCTCGACCCGCTGCCCGGATGCCACGGGTTACTTGGAGGACTTCGCTTTGGCCCGCGATTTGGATTTCGACTTCGCGGGAGCTTTTTTCGGCGCTTTGGCCTTCTTCTTGGCATCGGCCTTGCCCTTGGCCGGCTTCGCGGCCTTGCCGTCGCGCTTGCCCTGCACCGCGGCGATGCTCTGCTCCAGCGCCGCCATCAGGTCGGGGGCGGCGGTCGGCTCCGGTTCCTCCGCCGTCGGCGCGCTCAGCACGTCCTCGCCTTCGGCTTTGCGTTCGATCAGCGAAAGCAGCTGCTCGCGGTACTCGTCGCGGTACTGGCCCGGGTCGAAGTCGCGGGTCAGCGACTCGATCAGCTGCTCGGCCATCTCGACCTCGCGCTTGCCGATCTTCGGCTGCTCGTCTGGCAACACGTCGTCCAGTTCGGCCGGCGGGACCACCTCGTCGTGGAAGCGCATCGTGGTCAGCGTCAGCACACCGCCGCCCGGCCGCAGCGCCGCCAGGTGCTCCTTGTTGCGGAAGACGAAGCGGGCGATCGCTACCTTGCCCGACTCTTCCATCGCCTGCGCCAGCAGCGAATACGCTTTCTCGGCCCCGTCGGCCGGCCCCAAGTAGTAGGGGCTGTCGAAGTAGATCGGGTCGATCTCCTCGAGGTCGACGAAGTCCTGGACCTCGATCGCCCGCGTCTTCTCGGGCGCGATCGCCGCCATCTCGTCCTTGGTAAGCGGAACGTAGCGGTCCGGCGCGATCTCGTAGGCCTTGACGATGTTCTCGTAGGGGACCTCCTCCTCGGTCCCTTCGGCGACGCGCCGGTGGCGGATGCGGGCGCCGTCGGACTCGCGCAGCTCGCGCAGCGAGATGCCGCGCCGCGCCACGGCGCTGTACAGCTTCACGGGCACGTTCAACAGCCCGAAGCTGATCGTTCCGCTCCAAATCGCTCTAGCCACCTGCGATCACCTACCCGGATTCTCGCAGCCGCGCACGGCTCGCAATCCGTTGAGTAGACGGCCGGGAGGCATCTTGCGCCGGGCCGGGGCGGGACGCGGCGGTCCTGCCGGGGAGTCGGGAATCATGAGCGCGTGCTCTTCGGGCTCCGCGATGTCAACTACAGCCGCGGCGGCCGTCGCGTCCTCGACTCGGTCAGCGCCGAGATCGGGCCGGGCGCGACGGCGGTGGTCGGCCCGTCGGGCAGCGGCAAGTCGACCCTGCTGCGGCTGCTCAACCGGCTCGCCGACCCCGAGCACGGAGAGATCGCCTATCGGGGGCGGCCGCTCCGCGACTACGACCCGCTGGCGCTGCGCCGCGAGGTCAGTCTCGTCCCGCAGCTGCCCGCCCTGCTCGACGGCACGGTCGAGGACAACCTGCGCTATGCGGCGCGCCTCGCCGGGAAGGGGCTGGACGGGGAGCGCTGCCTCGCCCTGGCCGGCCTCGCCGCCGACTTCGCGGGCCGCGACGTCGGCCGGCTCTCGGTCGGCGAGCAGCAGCGGACGATGCTGGCGCGGGCGCTCGCGCAGCGTCCCCGCGTCCTGCTGCTCGACGAGCCGACCTCAGCGCTCGACCAGGCGGCGCGCGACGAGATCGAGGCGACCTTGCTGCGACTCCGTCGCGAGCTGGAGATCTCGCTCGTCCTCGTCACCCACGACCCCGAGCAGGCGCGGCGACTCGGCGAGCGGGCGCTGAGGCTGGACGCCGGCCGCGTCGTCGCCCGCGGCACGGTCGAGGAGGCGCTGGCGTGAGCGCGTCGATCGACGTCTCGCTCGGGCAGGTCGTCGCGGCACTGGCCCTGGTCGTCCTCGCCATCGCGATCTCCCGCTGGCGCCGCGCCGAGCTGGAGGGCGACATCGCGGTGGCCACCGTCCGCTCCTTCGTGCAGGTGACCGCGTTCTGATACGCGATCGAGGTGATCTTCGAGGCCGACACCGTCTGGCTCGTCCTGGCGCTGCTCGCGGTGATGGTGATCTTCGGGGCGCTCACGGCGCGCCGCCGCGCCAGCCGCGTTCCCGGCGCTTTCGGCCCGCTGCTGATCGCGCTCACCGCCGCCGGGGCGACCACGCTCGGCCTCGTCGTCGCGCTCGGCATCTTCGAGCCGACGCCGCGCTACCTGGTCCCGGTCGGCGGCATGGTGATCGGCAACGCGATGACCGCCGCCGCGGTCGGGCTCAACCGACTCGGCGACGAGGTCGCCGAGTCGCGGGCGCGGATCGAGGCGACGCTGGCGCTCGGCGCGACGGCCCGCGAGGCGGCGGCGCCGATCGTCCGCCGCGCCCTGCGCTCGGGCACGATCGCCCTGGTCGACTCGACCAAGACCACCGGCCTGATCTTCTTCCCCGGCACGATGGTCGGCATGCTGCTCGCCGGCGCCGAGCCGACCGACGCCGTGCGCCTGCAGCTGATCCTGCTCTACGCGTTGCTCGGCAGCGTCGCGATCGCCGCGCTCGTCGCCACCTCGCTCGCCTATCGCAACTTCTTCACGCCGGCCCAGCAGCTGCGCGACCTCGGCTAGTAGCAGCACCAGCCGTCGATCAAGGGGAAGAAGGCATCCGCGGGCTCGCCGGGAGAGAATTCCCTGGAGACGCCGGCGATGGCCCGCGGCCGGCGAAGGCCTTCGGCCGGGATGAAGAGCCACTGGTCGGCGTCGGGCCACGCAATCAAGAGGCGCGACCCATCCGGCGACCAGTCGAGGGTCGAGAACAGGCCCGGGGCGGTGAAGAGCAGGCGCTGCGAGGTGCCGTCCCGATTCATGAGGTAGAGCTCGCCGCGTCTAGGTCGCCGGTCTCGTTCCGGCCGCTGGAGGAGAACCGCGAGAGAGCGCCCGTCGGGCGAGAAGGCGGCGCCTCTCACCGTCGCGTCCGATGGCAGGGCAACGCGATGCGGCGGTCCCAGGCTCAGACGCGCGGCGAGCTTGCTTACCTCGATGCCGCGAATGTGCAGTGCGCGGGGCGTCGCTTCGAGCAGCCGCGAGCCGTCCCGCGCCCAGCCGAGTTCCACCGCGTCGGGCGAGGCCGGGGCGGAGCCGAGGGCCTGGCCGGTGTCCGGATTGACGACGCGCAGCGTGCCGTCGGCGTCGACGTAGGCGAGGACGTGCGGGCCCAGCGGTAGCCAGATCGGGGCCAGGGGCGAGACGCTGGCGTCGATCAGCGCGTCGCCGCTGCCGTCTCCGGCGACCACCCGCAGCGCGGAGCCGGTTCGGTGAGCGGTGGTCACGTATGCGATCCGAAGCCCGGAGGGGGACCAGCGCACGTCGGTCACCGGCGCGTCCGCGGAGAGCGACCAGCGAACGGTTCCGTCCGGCTCGACGGCGCTGAGCATGCGACCCGACACCGCGGCGACGAAGAGGCCCCGCGGAGACCAGGTCGCCTCCGGGTACCGGCCGAGCAATCGGCGCGAGCCGTCGGGCTGGACGACCCAGGACCCCTGCGGAGAGCTCACCAGCAGGCGCCCGCCGCCTGGGATCTCGGTCAGGGCCGGCTCCGCGTCGCGCATGCCCACCGTGAGCGTGTCGTCGATCCAGTCGCGGACGGCCGCGCCGGCCGGGGAGAGGACCACGGCGAGGAGGAGGGTGGCGGCGGCGAGGGCCAGCGCCAGCCGGCGTGGCGTCCCGCTCCGACGGGTCGGCTGCCGCTCCGCGAACGCCGCCTCGACCATCCGCCGGCCGCGGCGCCCGGCTTCCTCGGCGCCTGGTACGGGGACCTCCCGAAGCACGGTTCGAAGCCGCTGCTCGTTCACCCAACCACCTCCGCTCCGAGCAGGTCGCCGAGCCGGTCGAGGGCGCGCCGCAGGCGCGAGTTGACGGTGCCGCGGGGGACCTCCAGCATGCGCGCCACCTCGCCGGGCGTGTAGTCGAGCAGGTAGCGCAGCACGACGACGGCGCGCTGCTCGGCCGGAAGCTGGGCGAGCGCGGCCATCACCTCGTCGCCGACCTGCTCGGCCGGCGCCGGCGCCGCCAGCTCCTCGGCCGTCCGGTCGGCGCCGCGTCGCAGCGCCTCGCGGCGCGACCAGTCGATCGCCCGGTTGACGACGATCCGGTGCAGCCACGGGCCGAAGGGACGCCGGCGGTCGAAGCGGTCGAGCGCGTCGAGGGCGGCCAGGAAGGCGTCCTGGGCGATGTCCTCGGCGGCGGCGCTGTCGTGGACGATGAGGTAGGCGGCGCGGTGGGCGTCGGGCCAGTAGGCGTCGTAGAGAGCGCCAAGCGCCTCGCGCGACCCGGCCTGAGCCTCGCGGACGAGCTTGCGCTCGGGCTCATCCAAGGCCGGTTTCCTCCCTCGCACATCTCAATCTTCGCCCACCCTCGCGACCGACCGCCCGAGACGGACGAGTGCCCGCTCCAGCTGCGCCTTGCGTCCCTGCGGCAACTCGCCGCGCGGCATCTCGACGACGAACGAGCTGCCGTGCGACAGGCGTCGGTTCTGCCAGTGCGGGGCGGTCCCCGCCGGCCAGGCCATGCGCCGAAACGGCAGGCCGGCCAACCGCGCGTAGCGGCGCGCGTCGGGCACGCTGCGTCCCCAGGCGCGGACGAGCGGCCGCGGCGCGTAATGCTGGTGGAACCAGATCGTCACCTCGGGCCGCAGGCGGCTGACGATCCGCGCCGCGAGGCGCGACTCGGGCTCGGAGAACGGCCGCGGGCCGGAGTGTTCGGCCTCGCCCCGCTCGCCGATCGGCTCCCAGCCGGCCGGGAAGTTGCGGTTGAGGTCGACGCCGCGGCCGTTGAGGCGGGTGCCGAGCGCGAGGCCGTCGGGGTTGAGGTTCGGGACGACGTAGACGTCGGAGGACGGATCGGGGCAGAAGGAGGTGATCTGGGTCAGCGGGCGCAGGATGCGGCCGGCGCACTCGTCGCCGTGGATGCAGCCGAAGGCAAGGACCTCACCGTCGATCGCCGCGATGCCGTACTGGCGCAAGACGATCGGCCGCCCTTCGGCCGAGCGCCCCACAGTCTCGACCCGGCTGCCCGGCGTGCGAACCGTCTGCGAGAAGACCGACGAGCCGCCGGCGCCCTTCGGCCGGGCCACGGCGCCACCGTCGGGGACGGCCCCGGCGTCGGGAAGCGAGTGGGCGAAGCCGATCAGGGCGAGCCCGGCGGCGATGCCGGCGAGCGACGAAACCAGGAGGCGCCGTCTCATGCGGCCCCCGGGCCGGGTCGCCGGCGGGCGATGCGGACCAGCCCGATGAGAAGGAGCGCCGCGACGATCCCGATCGCCGGCCACGGCACCGTTCCTCCGACGCCGGCCGCCTCGACGCTCGCCTTCTCAACCTCGAAGCTCTCGGTGTCCACGGTCAGCACCTCCCTAGCGGGGGCGGGGCTCAGGTCGTGCTTGAGGACGACGATCTCCTGCCCGGCCTCGCGCATCTCGAGGTGGAAGAGGTACCAGTGCCGCTGCGCCACGCCCGCGAGCTGCGGCAGGTCGATGCAGACGGCCGTGCGGTCGACGGTGTCGAGCGCGTGGACGAACGGCTCGCCGCCGTTGCCGTCGTAGAGGGTGTACGCCCAGCGCCCATCCGGGCTGCTCGCCCGGCTCAGCGGCAGGCCCGCCATCTCCTCGTCGGGCTCACTGGGGTCGACGATCGGCTCGGAAAGCAGGCGGCGGTCGGCGACGTCGTATGCGCGGACCGCGTAGTCCGTTATGTAGTCGGCGCGTTTGTTCTCGGGGAAGCGCTGGATCAGGTAGATGGTGGAGCCATCGGGGGAGATCGCGTCGAAGCTGAAGTCGCCTTGGAGCTGGACCGTCCGGAAGGGCTCCCTGCGACGTTCGGTATCGAGCAGCGCGAACCGCGAGGTCCGAGGCGGGAACTGGCGCGTGAAGCGGCTGAGGATGAGCGTCTCGCCGTCGGCGGAGAGGCCCCCGGCGGTGCCGTCGAGGGTGACCGCCGGCACGAAGTAGTCGCCGCGTAGGCGCCACCAGCGGCTCAGCCGGCCGTCGCGGCGCTCGACCTGCGCGACGACGGTCAGCTCGTCCGCCTCGCTCGGCTTGCCGGGGGAGATCGCGATGTAGCGGTGCTCGCCGCCGGGAACGACGACCCCGCCCGGCGCCGGCATCGAGCCGATTCCCTTCGCCGCGGCCGTCTCGACAGCCGTCACGAGCACGACCAGCGCCAGCAGTCCGGCGACCAGCAGCTCCTTCTTCGTCATCTCTCCTCCTCGTGTAGGCATCCACTAGGAGTACGGATGGAGTGGGGCGAGAGGTCCATGCGAGACTGCCGCCGTGACCCGCCAGCAACGTCTGACGCTGGTCGCGACGATCCTCGGCTCGACGGTCGTCTTCCTCGACTCGACCGTGGTCAACGTCGCCCTGCCGGCGATCGCCGGCGACCTCGACGCCGGCCTGGCCGGACAGCAGTGGGTGGTCGAGGCCTACCTGTTGACGCTGGTCGCGCTGCTTCTGGTCGGCGGCTCGCTCGGCGACCGCTTCGGACGGCGGCGAATGTTCGTCGCCGGCCTGGTCGGCTTCGGGGTCACCTCGGTGCTCTGCGCGCTGGCGCCGACGGTCGAGGTCCTGGTCGGCGCCAGGGCCCTCCAGGGGGTCGCCGGGGCGCTGCTCGTCCCTGGCTCGCTGGCGATCGTCGCGGCGACCTTCGAGGGCGAGGCGCGGGGTCGGGCGGTAGGCACCTGGACCGCCTGGACTGGTATCGCGACCGTGTTCGGCCCGGCCGGCGGCGGGGCGCTGATCGAGGCGCTCTCATGGCGCGCCATCTTCTGGGTCAACGTGCCGCTGATCGCGCTCACCGTCCTCTTGACCCTGCGGGCCGTGGAGGAGAGCCGAGACCCCGAGGCTTTTACCGGCTTCGACTGGCCGGCGGTCGTGCTCTCCGCGGCGGGCCTAGGCGGGCCGGTCTTCGCCCTGGTGGAACAGCCCAACCTCGGCTGGAGCGACCCCGCGGTCTGGGTCTCGCTCCTCGCCGGCGTCGCCTGCCTGGCCCTCTTCCTGCTGCGCGAGGCGCGCGCCCGCCAGCCGATGCTCGACCTCGGGCTCTTTCGGATCCGCAACTTCTGGGTCGCCAACCTGACCACGCTCGCCGCCTACGGCGGCCTGATCGGCGGCCTCTTCTTCCTGACGCTCTTCCTGCAGCAGGTCGGCGGATACTCGCCGCTCGAGGCGGGGCTGGCCACCACCCCGATCTCGGTCGTCCTCTTCGTCCTCTCACCGCGCTTCGGACGCTTCGCCTCTTCGGTCGGGCCGCGGCTGCCGATGACCGCGGGGCCGATCCTCGCCGGCCTCGGCCTGCTGCTCCTGTTGCGGATCGACGCCGACGCCGCCTACCTCCCCGACGTGCTGCCGGGCGTGCTCGTCTTCAGCCTCGGCCTCGCCGCGACGGTTGCCCCGCTGACCGCGACGGTGCTCGATTCGGTCGAGGAGCGCCACGTTGGCGTCGCCTCGGGCGTCAACAACGGCATCTCCCGCGTCGCCGGCCTGCTCGCGATCGCCGTGCTCGGGGCGGTGATCTCGGCCAAGTTCGGCGCCGCGGTCGGCGGCGGGGGCGGCGGCAACCCGCTGACCGCGAGCGCGCCGGAGGCGTCGACGGCCGCGTTTCACCTCGGCATCGCGATCGCGGCGCTGCTGATGATCGCCGGCGGCGTCGTCGCCGCGCTCGGCATCGAGGACCCCAAGCGCCCCCGGCGACGGTGACTGTGTACTTGATCACACTGGGGTGGGGTCAAGTGCACAGTCGGCGCCTCAAATAGGCTCCGGCCCGTGAGCGCCCCGACCATCTTCTCCGGCATCCAGCCGACCGGTCGCAAGCACCTCGGCAACTACATCGGCGCGATCCGCCAGTACGTCGAGGGCCAGGAGCGCGGCGACCCGGCGATCTTCTGCATCGTCGACCTGCACGCGATCTCCGTCGCCTACGACCCGGCGGAGCTGCGCGAGCGCCTCTACGACACGACCGCGATCCTGCTCGCCGCCGGGCTCGACCCGGAGCGCTGCGTCCTCTTCCGCCAGTCCGACGTGCGCGAGCACAGCGAGCTGACCTGGCTGCTCTCGGCGGTCACCGCCCATGGCGACCTCAATCGCATGCACCTGTTCAAGGAGAAGTCGGGCCGCCAGCGCGAGCTCGTCTCCGCGGCGCTCTTCTTCTACCCGGTGCTGATGGCCGCCGACGTGCTCGCCTACCGGGCGACCGAGGTGCCGGTCGGCGACGACCAGCGCCAGCACGTCGAGCTGATGCGCGAGATCGCGCGCCGCTTCAACGAGCGCTTTGGCGAGACGCTGGTCGTGCCCGAGTTCCGCATCCCCGAGCTGGGCGCGCGGATCATGGACCTGCAGGAGCCCGAGCGGAAGATGTCGACGACGGCGTCGAGCGACGCCGGGACGATCTACGTCCTCGACGAGCCCGGCGCGATCCGCAAGAAGCTCGGCAGCGCCGTGACGGACTCGGGCCGGGAGGTGGCCCGCGCCGCCGACAAGCCTGGGATCTCCAACCTGATCGAAGTGCTCGCCGTGGCGCGGGGAGTCGATCCGAGCGACGTCGAGGCCGAGTTCGAGGGCGCCGGCTACGGCGACTTCAAGAAGGCGGTGGGCGAGGCCGTGGTCGAGCTGCTCGCGCCGGTCCGCGAGCGCTACGCGGAGCTGCGGCCCGACGAGGCGGCGCTCGAGCAGGCGCTGGCGGCCGGTGCCGAGAAGGCGCGCGCTCTGGCGGCGCCGACGCTCGCCGCGGTCCGCGAGCGCATGGGCATCGGCCCGAAATAACAACTCCGCCCGCGTGCTCTGCTCCCGCGAGGCCGCGAGGACTTAGAGTGCGACGCGGCCTCGCTCCCGCGTCCGCCGCGGGCGGGTGGTCGTCTCTCGTGGCCGTTACCGTGCGCGTGTGACCGTCGCCGACCTCGATCTCGAGCTCGACGTATTCGCCGGCCCGTTCGACCTGCTGCTGGCCGTCCTGCTGCGCGAGGAGGTCGACCTGCTCGAGCTGCAGCTGGGCGAGGTCGTCGTCGCCTATGTCGAGCACCTGGAGCGCGAAGGCGACCTGGAGCTGGAGGTGGCGACCGAGTTCCTCGTCCTGATCGCCGCCCTGCTGGAGCTGAAGTCGCGGCTGATGCTGCCGAGCGAGGAGGGCGACGTCGACGAGCTGGCGCCCGAGGAGGCGGTCGAGGAGCTGCTGGCGCGGCTGCTGGAGTACCGCCGCTACCGCGACGCCGCGGCGTCGCTCGGCGAGCGCTTCGAGGCGGCCCGTGGCTACCTGTACAGGGCGGCGCCGCTGCCCTCGCGGCTGCGCAGGGTCGCGCTGGAGGCGGCGACGGCGGCGTACGACCCCGAGCGACTCGCGGCGGCGATCGGCGACCTGCTCGAGACGCCGCCGCCGCTGGAGATCGGCCACATCCGCCCGACCGTCTCGCTGGAGCGGCGGCTGCGCGCCCTGCGCGAGGCGCTCAGCGGCCGCGGCAGCATCGACTTCGACGAGCAGTTCGGCGGCGAGGACCGGCTGACGCAGGCCGTCACGCTCTTCGCCCTCCTCGAGCTGTACCGCAAAGGCGAGGTCACCTGGAGCCAGGACCAGCCGCTCGGCCCGATCGAGATCCAGCGGGTGGCGGGATGAGGGCGAGGATGCGATGAGCGACCTGGCGCGGACGATCGAGGCGCTGCTCTTCCTCTCGCCACAGCCGGTGGCGGCCGCGGACCTCGCCGAGGCAACGGAGGCGACGGCGGGGCAGGTGGAGGAGGCGATCGAGCTGTTGCGCGAGGACCTCGCCGAGGGCAGGCGCGGCGTGGTGCTGCGCGAGGTCGCCGGCGGCTTCACGCTGGCCAGCGATCCGGCGGCCGAGGAGGCGGCGCGCCGCCTCCTCGCCAAGCCGCGCACGCCGCCCCTGACCCAGGCTCAGGCCGAGACGCTGGCGATCGTCGCCTACCTGCAGCCGGTCTCGCGGCCAGAGGTGGCGCGGATCCGCGGCGTCGCCTCGGAGTCGGCGACCCAGACGTTGATCGAGCGCGGCCTGATCGAGGAGTCGGGCCGCTCCCAATTCGGCGCCGCCCTCTTCAAGACCACCGAGCTGTTCGAGAAGCTCTTCGGCCTTAGCGGGCTCGACCAGCTGCCCGACCCGTCGAAGTTCGACCCCAGCCCCGAGGACGAGCGGGAGCTGCGCGAGCGACTGTTGAAGGCGGGCGAACAGCGCGCCGAGCCGTAGCCGGTCGTGAGGCTCGCCAAATTCCTCGCGCACGGGGGAGTGGCTTCGCGTCGCAAGGCGGAGGAGATCGTCGCCAAGGGCCTCGTCACCGTGGGAGGCGAGGTCGTCACCGACCCCGCCCGCGACGTCTCCGACGAGGACGAGGTGGCGGTCAACGGGAGGCCGGTCGCGGCCGAGCCGCGCGAGGTGTGGGCGGTCAACAAGCCGCTCGGCGTGGTCTCGACGGCGCGCGAGCCCGGTGGGCGCAAGGCGGTCGTCGAGCTCGTCCGCTCGAAGGCGCGGCTGTACCCGGTCGGCAGGCTCGACGCCGACTCGACCGGGCTGCTTTTGCTGACCAACGACGGCGAGCTGGCGAACCGCCTCACCCACCCGCGCTACGAGGTGCTGAAGGCCTACCGGGTCGAGCTGCGGCGGCCGCCGTCGGATGCCGACCTGCGCCGCCTGGCGAGCGGCGTGGAGCTGGAGGACGGGCGCACCGCGCCGGCCGAGGCCCGCCGCCTCGGCGAGCGCGAGGTGGAGATGGTGCTGCGCGAGGGCCGCAACCGCCAGGTGCGCCGCATGGCCGAGGCTGTCGGCAACGAGGTGGTCGCGCTGCGCCGCGTCCGCTTCGGCCCGATCGAGCTGGGCGACCTGGGCGAGGGCGCCGCCCGCCGCCTCGGCCCCGACGAGGTAGACCGCCTGCGCGCCGCTACCCGCCGGTAGTTAGACACCCAGAGGGTGCTCGAGCACCGGCGGGTCCTTACGGCGGGTCGCTCTGGGAAGATGCGTCTGATGGACGAGCAGCGACTGTTCGCGGTGCGCGGCGCCGTGCAGGCCGAGGCGAACGAGCCGGCGGCGATCGCCGAGGCGACAGCCGAGCTGATGAGCGAGCTGCTCGAGCGCAACGCGCTCGAGCCCGACGCGATGGTTAGCTGCCTGTTCACCACCACCGACGACCTCGACGCCGAGTTCCCGGCAGCGGCGGCGCGCGAAGTCGGGCTCGAGTCGGTGCCGCTCCTCTGCTGCCGCGAGATCCCCGTCCCGGGCGCGATGGCGCGCGTGATTCGCGCCATGGTCCACTACTACGCGCCGGCCGACCACGCGCCCTCGCACGTCTACCTCGGCCCGACGCAAGAGCTGCGGACCGACCTCCACGCGGCCCAGTAAGGACGCCTCGGCCGCTCCAGCGGCCCTTGCCGGTGGGCGGTCGGCCACAATGAAGCGATGAGCGTCACCTTCGCCGAGAAGCTGGCCCGCATACCCGGCTACCAGGCCGGCGTCCCGACCGGTACCGCGCCCGAGGGGATCGCCGCCGCGGGCATCGCTCAGCTTGCCTCCAACGAGTCGCCGTTCCCGCCGCACCCCGAGGTCGTCGAGGCGATCGGCAGGGCGGCGAGCGCGATGAACCGCTATCCGGACCCCGGCGCGACGCTGCTGCGCGGGCGCATCGCCGACCGCTACGAGGTCGAGCCGGGACGCGTCGCGGTCGGCAACGGCTCCTGCGAGATCCTGCTGGCCGCCGCCGAGGCGCTCTGCGAGCCGGGTGCCGAGATCGTCTACGCCTGGCCGTCCTTCTCGATGTACCCGTACCTGGCGGCCCTCTCCGGGGCCCGGGAGATCCGCGTGCCGCTCGCCGGCGGCGACGTCCACGACCTCGACGCGATGGCGGCCGAGGTGACCGCAGCAACGCAGCTGGCCATCGTCTGCAACCCCAACAACCCGACCGCGACTCACCTGCCGGCGGCCCGGATCGCCGCCTTCTGCGAGCGGCTGCCGGCGCACGTCACCGTTGTCCTCGACGAGGCCTACGCGGAGTTCCAGCTCGACGACGACCCCGACGCCTCGCTCGACCTGCTCGCCGACTTCCCGAACCTCGTCGTCCTGCGCACCTTCAGCAAGTGCTACGGCCTGGCCGGGCTGCGGGTCGGCTTCGCGATCGGCTCGGCCAAGTTCCGCGCCGCGGTTGACGCCGTCCGCCAGCCGTTCAGCGTCAACGCGATCGCCCAGGCCGCCGCCGCCGAGGCGATCCTCCACCAGGACGACGTCGCGCGCCGCGTCGAGCAGACGATCGTCGAGCGCGTCCGCGTCGAGGAGGGCCTCCACGACCTCGGCCTCTCCACCGCCGCGACGCAGGCGAACTTCTCCTGGGTCGACCTCGGCGAAGCGAACGAGGGGAAGATCGTCGCCGGCCTCGGCGAGCGCAAGATCGCCGTTCGGCCCGGCGCCGCGCTCGGTGGCCCGGGCCACATCCGGGTCAGCTACGGCACCGCCG
The DNA here is from genome assembly GCA_035634215.1 of Solirubrobacterales bacterium. Taxonomy (GTDB): domain Bacteria; phylum Actinomycetota; class Thermoleophilia; order Solirubrobacterales; family 70-9; genus VRUE01. The sequence goes on from DASQDJ010000231.1 coordinate 17,715, forward strand.
AGGAGAACGATCGCTTCCTCAGGGCGCTCGGCGGGCTGATCTGACGCCTTAACAGAGCCTTCGCATTCAGAAACACGTTTGTCTATACCCTCCCACGCATTGGGAGAGGGCCGTCGCAAGGGCGCGACGCATCGACAGGGGGGTAGAGATGGATCAGCGGCTGTTGTCGACTTCGCGGGCGATCGGCGTCTTGGTTGGCGCTCTCGTGGCGACTTGCGCATTCGTCGTGGGAACGGGCAGTGCGATGGGTCATCCCGGCCACGACCACGGCTGGGACGGGCGCCTGCCCGGCCAACCCGATTTCGAGCGGGTCGGCAACGAAGTACGCCGCTATCATCCGGCGACCGAGAGCTACACGATCAAACGCCCAGACATGCCGCCCCAGGTGATGCACGTCGACCCGGGCGAAGAATTCGTCAGCGAGCAAATCGGTAGCAACCTCGAACTTCCCAATCAGGTCGATCCGCCGGTTTGCGCCAACGCGGGGCACCGCGTGGTTGCGGTCTTCTCATATGACCCGAACGAAGGCCCGCGGGGGAGTTTCCAGGAAACGCACAGTGAAATCCGCTCGGTGATGGGAAAAATCAACTGGAAGATCATGCAACAGTCCGAGCTCTCCGGCGGGCCGACTCTCCAGCTGAAGACGGAGTGCGATGCGGGGGGTGCGGTGAAGGTCTACGACACCGCAACCGCGAGCGAAGACTATTTCGCGATCCACAACAACGCTATGGCGCTCTTCAAAAACGCCAGTGGCCAGCTTCCGAAAGGCAAGGATGCGATCAAGGTCCTCGTCTTCCGTGACGAAAACGGCGGCGGCAAAGGCGCGGCCACCTGGTACCCGGACATAACCAAGTCGGCTAGTGACCGCTCCGACCCCTTTAGCAACGACAACCGCGTCTTCACCAGCGCGGGAGTCATCTGGGACGGCTCCTTCCCGGAGGACTTCTGGAACTCCTACGGCGCGATGCACGAGCTCTTCCATCTCTTCGGCACCACTATCCCATCGTTCTCAGGGTGGGAGTTGCCACCGTTCGCCAGCGGCTCCGGCCACTGCAACGACGGCATCGACGTCATGTGTTACGACGACGTCGTAGGCGCGAACTTTTATACGGAGACTCGCTGCCCCGCTTCGCAGGGGTTCGAAACGCCGAGCGGGGTAGCGCTCGACTGCAAATTCGACACCTATTTCGACGCCCGGCCCGAGCCTGGGGTGGACCTCTCGGACCGAGGGGAGTGGCTGCATCGCTACTGGAACACCGGCGGCTGGGAGAACCCCTACCTGACGGCTGGGAACGTCGGCCGCTGGTTCACGACCACGCAGGACCTGGTAACCCGGATCGAGGATATGGAGTGCGCTTCGGCGACTAGCTGCGTCGCGGTCGGCAGCTACCGCTACGGTGCCGAAGAATCTCGGGAGCTGGCGCTGCGGTGGGACGGAGAACGCTGGAGTCGCGACAGCCTGCCGGCGGGCAATCTCGCAGGCGTGAGACTGAATTCCGTGTCCTGTCCATCGGCGTCGTTCTGTGTCGCGGTCGGAGCGCGTGGCGGGGGGGTGGCCCGGGTGCTCTCGTGGAACGGCTCGAGTTGGACGCCGATGGCGATCCCAGGCAATGGCGGCGAACAAAACGAGCTCTTCGGCATATCTTGCGCGAGCTCGTCGGAATGCTCCGCTGTCGGGATGCGGAAGAACTTCAGCACCAGCGTCAGGACGCCGCTCGCCATCTGGTGGAACGGATCGACCTGGACTGCGGATCCGCCGGGGATGGCCGAAGGCGCCAAAGAAGCCTGGCTATTCGACGTCGTTTGCCGCCCCGGCGGCGGCCAAACCGAATGCACGGCGGTCGGTGGGCAAAAGGACAATGCCGGGGTGACGAAGACGTTCACCAAGACGCGCGTCAGCGCCTGGGGCTTCTGGGTGCTCACGTCCGCACCCAATCCGACCGGCGCCACGTTGAGCGAACTCACCGATGTCGCCTGCCCGTCCGCCTCTCGCTGCTTCGGCGCAGGCAGCTACCTGGACGGCGGCGGGGTGCGTCGGGCTCTGGTTGTGAGCCTCCTGTCCGGCGTCGCCGTGCAGCCCCTGCCGGGCGGCAGCCTTTCCGGGACGATCTCCGGCATCTCCTGCCCGTCGTCGTCCGCCTGTCACGCCGTGGGCGACTTCGTCGATTCCACGGGGCAGGCCCCGCGAACCTTGTTGTGGAACGGCTCTGCGTGGTCCGAACAGCAGCCGGCGCCGATCGAAGGAGACGTCGACGTCCCGACGGCGCTCAGCGCCTTGTCGTGCGTCTCGGCAGCCCACTGCAACGCCGTCGCGAGCGCGGACTTCTCTTCGGGCGCCAACCCCGCGACGTACGACTACTCGGAAGGGACCTGGGAGATCGCTCGAGTCGATCTGGCCGAGAGCTCCTTCGCCGACATCTCCTGTCTTGCCGTCAACGAGTGCGTGGCGGTCGGCGATGTCGAAAGCCCGGGGGGTGGGGGGACCGGCGGTGACGCCAGCGTGGCGCGGCACTGGGACGGCGGTAAGTGGTGGCCGATGCCGGCGATGCCGGGTGTGCCCGACCTCTCCCTGACCGGCGTCGCCTGCGCCTCTCTCAACTCCTGCACGGCGGTGGGGACGAAGGAAGGCGGCGCGGCGCCGGTCGTCAACCGCTGGAACGGGAGCCAGTGGGTTGCGCAGGCCGCTGCGACGCCTGCTGGCGGTGACGAGGTCAACCCGCTGGACGTGTCGTGCCCGTCGCCGACCTTCTGCATGGCGGTCGGCTCGTATCGCAACGCCTCCAACCAGCGACTCCCTCTGGTCCAGATCTGGAACGGCGCCAACTGGTCGTCGGCCTCGCCCGGGAGCCCGTCGACTGGCGCCGACAGTCGCTTGGCCGGCGTCTCCTGCGCGTCCTCGACGGCGTGCGTGGCCGTCGGCACCTACAGCGACGCCTCCGGCACCCACGCCCTGATCGAGCGCTGGGATGGCTCGTCGTGGACCGTCGACGCCGCACCGGGCTCGACCGTCGGGGAGTCGGTGCGACTAAATGCCGTCTCCTGCACCGGGCCCTCCGCGTGCACGGCGGTCGGATCGACGGGCAAAACGGAGCAGGAAGCCAAACCGTGGGCGATTCAGTGGACCGGCAGCAACTGGTTCTCCCAATGGGTCCTCTTCCCTGAAAACGCCAGCGCCGCGGTGCTGAGCGGCGTGTCCTGTTCGACCGCCTCGGACTGCATCGCGGTGGGCTCGGCCAGCTACCAGAGCAGCGGCCGGACGGAGCCGCTCGCCATGACGTGGAACGGTTGGTGGTGGGCGGGCCAGCTCCCTCAGGGATACCCCGAGGCGGATTCGAACGTCCTCAACGACGTCTCCTGCGCGGCAACGGCCGAATGCGTCGCCACGGGCAACACGTCCGGTTCCTTCCAGCCATCGGGGGGCGGCAGGCAGGCGTTGGCGGCTCTCTACGGCTAGAGAACCAAGGGAAGAGGTGCCCGGTGCGCCCAGGGGCGGGCCGGGCACCTCCGATCTGCTCGACTAAGCGCTTCGCGCTTGGTACAACCTCCGGGAGTGAAGCGGACAGGGGACACCGCGAGCAGCATGTGCGCGCGCCGCGCCGCGGTCGCTCCTTTCGTCATCTCGTATCGCCGGCGATTTAGCTAGGCGTCCGGCCTGGCGGCGTTTTTCGCCGCATCATTAGAGCGGTTGGTCGGGCGCCGATGCGATCGGTTCGCGGGCTCGCCTGCTCGCACTCACGAGGCGAGTCCATGTGGAAAGTAAAGTCTCAGGAGGAGGAAGCGGCGGCAGATGGCGATCGAAATGAACAAGACGC
>DASQDJ010000232.1:0-27339 GCA_035634215.1 Solirubrobacterales bacterium
CGCGTCGCGCGCCCCTTCCTCGACCCGCTCGCGGGCGTCCGCCGCGAACCCTGGCGTCATCCAATTGAAGAAGACGCCGTCGAACTCGGCGCCGGCGAAGGCGCACATCTTCGGGCCCAGCGCGGCGAGAACCAGGCGCACGCCGGGCAGGCGCTCGCGCAGCTCCGGCAGTGCCTCGCGCATCCGGGTCAGCGGCTTCTCGGAGAAGCCGGCGCCGACACCCAGCCAGAGCCGCGCCGGGTCCAGGGCGAGCCGCTCGAACTCGGCGGAGATCCGCTCCGGAGTCGTGACGTCGATCCCGATCACGGCGACGCCGAGGTCGATCTCCGGCGCCGCGGCGGCGAACTCCGCCAGCGTCTCAAGCCCTTTGGCGCCCGGGTGGTCGTTCGACCACATCGAGGCGTAGCCGAGCTCCGCGCAGCGCGCCGCCAGCGGCCGCGCCACCTCGGGGTCGAGCCCCGCCGCCACTCCGAAGCCGCGTCCCATCGGCTCAGCCTATAAGCCACCCGCTCAGGCGACGGAGCCGCGCGGGACGATCCACTGGGTTGGTTGCCCGGTCAGCTCGGCGATCCGCTCGAAGTCGGCGTCGTAGTGGAGCACGACCAGTCCTTCTGTCTCCGCGCAGGCCGCGACGATCAGGTCGGGCAGAGGCACGGAGCGGTGCTGCGATCGCTCCGCCAGCATCGCCTGCACTTCGAGCGCCCGGCCGATGCACCGCTCGTCGACGGTCGCCCTCGGCATACCCCTCAGCGCCTCCGACAGCGACCTGTAGACGGTCCGGCTCACGGCGCTGTACAGCAGCTCCAGATCGACGATGCCGCAGGTGGCGATCTCGCCCGTGACCAGAAGCGGCTCCAGCACCTCGCGCACCTCCGGCCTTGTCTCGTGTCGGGTGAGGGCGCTCTTGTCGGCGAGGAAGGTCGCCACCCGGCTCTAGCGCCAAGCGCCGGACATCACGTCCGGATCGTCAAGCTCCAGCGCCCCGGGCCGGAAGAGCACCTCCGCCAGCGCTTTGCGCTGGCGCAATTTGACGACCTCGGAGAGGGCCGCGTCGACCGTGTCGGTGAGCGTCTTCGTGCCGAGGATCTCCCTGGCGGCGTCGACCTTGTTGGGATCGATCTCGAAGGACGTCTTCCGCTTAGGGGCGAGGACCATAGGACCCAAGATAGCAAAATGAAAGCAATCCGATAGCAGAATGCTAGTGATTTGCTATCGCTCAAAGAGTGCCACGCACTCGATGTGCGGCGTTTGGGGGAACATGTCCACCGGCCTCACGCGGCGCAGCCTGTAGCCGGCCTCGACCATCTGGGCCGCGTTCGGTGCCAGCGTCGTCGGGTTGCAGGAGACGTAGACGACCCGCTTCGCTTCGCACTCGAGCACCCGCCGCACGATCTTCTGCGAGAGGCCGGCGCGGGGCGGGTCGACGACGACGACGTCGGGCTTGCCCGCCTCCTCGATCAGCGGCCGCAGGCCGGTGCGGGCGCTCCCCGTCCGGAAGCGGGCGTTGGCGATCCCGTTGCGCTCGGCGTTTCGCTCCGCGTCGGCGATCGCCTCCGCGACGATCTCGATCCCCCACACCTCGCCGGCCCGCCGCGCCATCGTCAGGCCGATCGTGCCGATCCCGCAGTAGAGGTCGAAGACGCGCTCGCCGCCGCTCAGCCCGGCGTAATCGGCGGCGACGCCGTAGAGGCGCTCGGCCATCTCGGTGTTGGTCTGGAAGAAGGCGCTGTGCGACATCTCGAAGCGCAGGCCGCAGAGCTCCTCGCGCAGGTACTCCTCGCCGAGGATGCCTGTCGGGCCGTCGCTGGAGCCCGAGTCGCCCTCGACGATCGTGTGCGCGTCGACCGGCGGCTTCGGGAAGCGGGCCGGCGCGGTGACGAGGCGGGTCTGGATCTGGCCGGTCCGCCGTCCCTCCCGCACCACGAGGTTGCGCAGGACGCCGTGGCGCGAGCGCCGGTCGTAGGCTGGCACGCCTTCACGCCGCGCCCATTCGCGCACCTCGTCGCGGGCGGCGTTGCCGCGCTCGGAGGCGAGCAGGCAGTCCTCGGCACCGACCACGAGGTCCCAGCGGCCGCGCGCGTGGAAGCCAGCCACCACCTCGCCGTCCACCTCGCCGAAGGAGTATTCGAGCTTGTTGCGATAGCGCCACTGCTCCTGGGCCGGGACGATGTCCTCCAGCTCAAAGCCGTCGAGCTCGCCGATCCGCCGCAGCGCCTCGTCGACCTGGCTCTGCTTGTGCGCGAGCTGGCTCTCGTAGGCGAGGCCCTGCCACGGCGCGCCCGGGCAGGGCTCGCCTTCGTGTGTGCAGCGGTCGGGGACGCGGTCGGCGCCCGGCCGCAGCAGCTCGACCACCCGCGCCTCCGCGAAGCTCCGCTTCGGCTTGGTGACCTCGGCGAGGACCCGGTCGCCGGGCAGGCCGCCGCTGACGAAGACGACGTAGCCGTCGCGGCGCGCCACGCCCCGGCCCCCGAAGGCGAGCGAGTCGACCTCTACCTCGAGTCGCTCGCCTTTGCGCGGCCGCGTCGCCGTCTCGCCACGGGCCGCCGTCATCTCACCTCAGTTTCTTGCGTGCCTGGCTCATCAGCCGCTCGAGCTCCTTGAGCAGTTTGTCGCTCTGGCGGCGGCCGCGTTTGACCAGGTCGCTGACCATCTTCTCGGCGTCGCCGCGGGTCATGCGGCCGCGCTTAACCGCGTCGTCGACGACCTCCTGCAGGCGGTCGCGGCTGAGGGTGACGCTGTTTTCGACGCTTTCGCGGAACTGCTCGACGCTCTTGTCGAGGCCGCTCACGTTGCCGCGACGGGACGCGCCGCTACGAGCGGAGCTCGATTTGGCCGACGCTTTTTTCGCCGCGCGCTTGGCTTTGCCTTTTGCTTTCGAGCCGCCTTTGGCTTTGCTCGAGGATTTCGCCCCCGACGTTTTTTTCGAGGTGGCTTTTTTCGACCGCGTGCCGGCTTTGGATTTTTTTGACGCTTTTTTCGCTTTGCCGGACGCCTCTTTTTTCGCGGCCATCGCCTCGTGCCTCCTTGGTCGTCTTCCAGGGTCGGGATCGGGACTGCGGCGTGACTATCTCATTCCCTGCCGTCGGCAGTCGAGAACGTGGCCTCCACCGGCGCATGGTCGGAGAGCCGGATCGCGAGCCCGTCGCGGCGAACCTCGCGCCGCTCGGAGGGCCAGCGGCGCGGCCGCTCGGCGATCTCGAGCCGGCGCGCCAGCAGGTGGTCGATCGCGTTGGGGGCCGTGGAGGGCGCCAGGCCGAAGCGCTCCCGCAGCTCCTCGAAGACCTCACCGCTCTCGCTCGGCTGCAGGTTGAGGTCGCCGCCGAAGAGGAGCGGCGCCTCGCCGGCCCACTCGGTCGCGATCCGGGCGGCGCGCAGGACGTCCTCGGCGGCGAGGTCGACGCGGTCGGCGCTGGCGTGGAGGTTGGCGACGCAGAGTTCCGGGGCGATCCGCGTCAGCGCCATCGCCCGTCGCTCCAGCGGGCCGGTGTGAATCGCGACCTCGCGGCGCTCGGCGATGGCCCCATCGCCGCGCACCAAAGTCAGGTTCGACCCGCCCTCGCCGGACGCGATCAGGTCGGGGTTCAGCCGCGCGGCGAGTTGGCGCAGCGGTAGGAACGAGTTGCGCGAGGTCAGCACTCGGTGCGCCTCGGCCCCACAGGCGCGCGCGAGCGGCGCGGCGAAGCGCGGCGGGCACTCCTGCAGGAGCGCGACGTCCCACTCGGCGCTGGCCAGCATCTCGGCGAACTCGCGCGGCAGGCCGCGGTTCACCTGCACGTGAGTCTCGTTGCGCTCGCTCGTCCCCAGCAGTCGCGAGCGCCAGGTTCGCAGCGCTGGATCGGGCGGGAAATCGCGCCCATGGAAGAGATTCCAGGTGAGAGCCGTGAACTTCACGGCCGTAGTATGCGCGGCTTGACGAAGCCGGACGCAGAGCGCGACTTCCTCACCGCCGAAGAGCTCGGCGCTTTCGAGCTGGGCCAGCTGCTCGACCGGGCCCTGGAGCTGAAAGCCGGCCGCCGCGACGGCGCTGGCCGCGACGAGCTTGCCGGGCGCAGCGTCGCCCTCGTTTTCGAACGGCCCTCGACTCGCACCCGCATCTCGTTCGAGGTCGCGGTCGGCGAGATGGGCGGCACCCCCGTGGTCCTGCGCCAGGACGAGCTCCAGCTCTCGCGCGGCGAGTCGATCGGCGACACGGCGCGCGTCCTCTCCCGCTACGTCGACGCGATCGCGATCCGCTCCGGCTCCCACGAGGCGGTCGTCGAGCTGGCCGCCGAGGCCGACGTGCCGGTGATCAACGCGCTGACGCCGCGCCACCACCCCTGCCAGGCGCTCGCCGACCTGATGACGCTGCGCGAGCGCTTCGGCGAGCTCGCCGGCCTGCGGCTCGCCTACGTCGGCGACGGCAACAACGTCGCCCGCTCGCTGGCGATCGCCGGCCGGCTGGCCGACGTCGAGGTCGTGATCGCCGCCCCCGACGGCTACCAGCTCTCCGCCGACGACGCGCACGGCGCCAAGCTGACCGACGACCCGCGCGACGCCGCCTCCGGCGCCGACGCCCTCTACACCGACGTCTGGGTAAGCATGGGCGACGAGGGGGAGGCCCAGCGCCGCCGCGCCGCGCTGGCCCCCTACCGGCTCGGCGAGGACCTGCTCTCGGTCGCCAGCGACGAGGCGATCGTCCTCCACTGCCTGCCCGCACACCCCGGTGAGGAGATCACCGCCGAGGCGCTCTACGGGCCGCGTTCGGCCGTCTGGGACCAGGCCGAGAACCGCCTGCACACGCAGAAGGCTCTGCTCGCGACCCTGCTCGCCGACTAGGGCCGGACCGGGGACGAGGACCGCCGTGCAGCCCGAGATCGACCTCGGCCCGCTCACCGTCCAGACCTTCGGGCTGATGTTCGCGCTCGCCTTCCTCGCGGCGGGGGCGCTGGTCGGCGTGCGGCTGCGCGAGTTGGGCAGGCCGGTCGACTGGTCCTACGAGATGGGCTTCGCGGCGCTGATCGGCGGCGTCGTCGGCTCGCGCCTCTACTTCCTGGTCGAAAACTGGGACACGGTCAGCGACGACCTGCTCGGCAACGTCTTCTCGGGGTCGGGCCTCGTCTGGTACGGCGGCGCGATCGGCGGCGCCCTCGCCGTCTTCCTCTGGGCCTGGTACCGAGGCTTCCTCGGTCTCGTCCTGCTCGACGTCGCGGCGCCGGCGCTGGCGCTCGGCTACGCGGTCGGCCGGGTCGGCTGCCAGCTCTCCGGCGACGGCGACTACGGCCGCGCCTGGGACGGCCCCTGGGCGATGTCCTATCCCGACGGCACCGTGCCGACCACCGAAGAGGTCCACCCCACGCCCGTCTACGAGGCGCTCGCGATGGGCTTCGGCGCCTGGCTGCTGTGGCGGCTGCGCGACCGCTTCCGGCCGGGCGTCCTCTTCGCGCTCTACCTCCTCTACGCGGGCGCCGAGCGCTTCCTCGTTGAGTTCGTGCGACGAAACGAGGACGTGGCACTGGGGCTTACCTCCGCTCAGCTGGAGAGTGCTGCGATTATGTTGGCCGGCGCCGTTTGGATCGCTGTGGTGAGGCGGCGGCACGGCAGGCTGGCTGTGCCATCATGAACAAATTCTTTTGAGTAACGGAGGAGACGCTGTGACGAACGGAGTGGGGGCCCCGCGATGAGCGAGGCGAAGCCGATCGCGACGCTGCTGGACGAGGCGACCGAGACGATCGCGGCCGCTGGCTGTGGATCCCCACGCTCCGACGCCGAGGCGCTGGTCGCCGACGGGCTGGGGATGAGCGTCGAGGAGCTCTCGCGCGACGGCCAGGGCGACGCCTCGCCCGACGTCGTCGCGGCGGTCGAGGCGATGGTGAAGCGCCGCGCCGACCACGAGCCGCTCGCATACGTGCTCGGCCGGGCGCCCTTCCGCGACCTCGAGATCGCCGTCGACGAGCGGGTGCTCTGGCCGCGCAAGGAGACCGAGCTGCTGGTCGAGGTCGGCGCCGAAATGCCCGAGGGCGCCCGCGTCCACGAGGTCGGCACCGGCTCAGGCGCGATCGCCCTGGCGCTGATCTCCGAGCGGCCGGACCTGCGCGTCACCGCGTCGGACCTCTCGCCCGAAGCGGTCGAGGCGGCGCGCGAGAACGCCGAGCGGCTCGGGCTGGCGCTGGAGGTCAGCGTCGCCGAGGGCCTGCCCGACGGGCTCGAGGGCGTAGACCTCGTGATCGCCAACCTGCCCTATGTCACCGACGAGACGATCTACGAGCGCTCACCGGAGATCCAGAAAGAGCCGCGGATCGCCGTCACCGGCGACTGCGGCGAGGACGGTCTGGGCGTGATCCGCAAGCTCGTCTCCGAAACGCCGAGCGGCTGGAAGATGGCGATGGAGCACGACACCCACCACGGCCCGGCGATGCGCGAGCTGCTGCGCGAGGCGGAAACCCGCCGCGACTACATGGGCGGCGAGCGAGTCACCGTCGGCCTGGCGCCCTGAGCGCCTGAGAGGCGCGGCGAGAGCGAAGCGCCGGGGGGCGATCAGCGAATAGCGTTGGCTCATGGCTGACTCGCCGGCCACGACCCATGAGCAGCGCCTCGCCAAGGCGGAGCGGCTGCGGTCCGAAGGGATCGACCCCTACCCGTTCTCCTTCCCCAACCGGGACCGGATCGTCGAGATCCTCGAGGCGCACGACCCCGAGGCGCTCGGGGCGGGCGAGCACCGCGAGTTCTCCTACCGGGTCGCCGGCCGCGTGGTCGGCCAGCGCGGTCACGGCAAGACGCTCTTCTTCGACGTCCGCGACGTGAGCGGGACGATCCAGGCCTACGCGCGCGTCGACGCGATCGGCCAGGAGGCGTTCGATCGGATCGAGGACCTCGACATCGCCGACCTGGTTGGGGTCGAGGGCGACCTCTACGTGACGAAACGCGGCCAGCTGGCGATCGAGGTGCGCGAGTGCGTGCTGCTCGCCAAGGCGCTGCGCGACCCGCCCGACCTCTTCCACGGCATCTCCGACCCCGAGGTCCGCTACCGCCAGCGTGAGCTCGACCTGATGGCCAACGAGCGCTCGCGCGAGATCTTCGCGCTGCGGGCCAAGGTGGTCGCGGCGATCCGCGAGTACCTCAACGAGCGCCACTACGTCGAGATGGAAACGCCGGTGCTGCAGCGGATGACCGGCGGCGCCGCGGCGCGCCCGTTCAAAACCCACCACAACGCGCTCGACCGTCACCTCTTCCTGCGGATCGCGACGGAGCTGTATCTGAAGCGGACGATCGTCGGCGGCTTCGAGAACGTCTACGAGCTGGGGAAGTTCTTCCGCAACGAGGGGATGTCGCCGCAGCACAACCCCGAGTTCACGATGCTCGAGTGGTTCGTCAGCTGCGCCGACTACCACGGCGTGATGGACGTCGCCGAGGGGATCGTCGGCCACGTCGCCGAACGGGTGCTGGGGACGACGAAGGTCGAGCGCGACGGCGAGGTCATCGACCTGAAGCCGCCCTGGCCGCGGCTGCGGCTGCAGGATTTGCTGGAAGAAGAGACCGGGGTCGACATCACGAAGGCGAGCCGCGACGAGCTGGCCGAGATCGCCGGCGAGGACGCCGAGCCCGACGACGACTGGGCGGCGCTGGTGGACACGCTGCAGGGCAAGCTGATCGAGCCGAAGCTGATCCAGCCCACCTTCATCATCGACCTGCCGCTGGCGATCTGGCCGCTGGTCAAGCCGGTGCCCGAGCACCCGGAGCTGCTGGCGGCGGCCTTCGACGGGATCGTCGCCGGGATGGAGATCACCGGCGGCGGCACCGACGTCAACGACCCGATCGAACAGCGGCGCCACTTCGTCGAACAGCGCGAACGCCAGGAAGCGGGCGCGGAGCCGACCCCCCACGAGCACGACGAGGAGTTCGTGCGGGCGCTCGAATACGGGATGCTGACCGCGAGCGGCTCGGGGCTGGGGGTGGACCGGCTGATGATGATCCTGAGCGGCGCGAAGACGCTGCGCGACGTGATCGTCTTCCCGGCGATGCGCGAGGCGCCGGGCGAGGACGGGGCCTAGCGCTCGATCTGCACGAGCGCGTCTGGCTCGTGCTCGACTTGGAGGGTCGAGTGGCGGACGCCGAACTCGCGCTCGAGCAGCTCGGCCAGCTCGAGGCGGACGCGGTGGCAGTCGGCGCCGGCGGCGACGGTGACGTGGGCGGCGAGCGCGGGGAACTCGGAAGTGACCTCCCAGACGTGCAGGTCGTGGACCTCGGCGACGCCGGGCTGCGCGGCCATGCGGCGGCCGATCGCGTCGGGGTCGAGGCCGCGCGGCGAGGCCTCCATGAAGACCCGGCCCGACTCGCGCAGCAGCACGTAGGCGGAGCGGAGCATCAGCGCGGCGACGAGCAGCGAGGCGATTGGGTCGGCCCGGTCGAAGCCGGTGAGGAGGATGACCGCGGCGGCGACCGCGGTGCCGATGAAGGCGTAGAGGTCGGTGAGCAGGTGCTGGAAGCTGCCCTCGACGTTGAGGCTGCGCCGGTTGGCGCGGGCGAGGACGGCGGTGGCGGCGAGGTTGACGGCGACGCCGGCGAGGGCGACGACGAGGACGAGAGCGCCGTCGACGCCGGGCGGGTCGAGGAGGCGGTGGACGCCCTCGTAGGCGATCAGCGCGGCGAGGACGAGCAGGGTGACGCCGTTGACCTGGGCGGAGAGGATCTCGACCCGTTTGAGGCCGAAGGTCATCGCGCCGCCGGCCGGGCGGCGGGCGATCCGCATCGCGGCGAGGGAGAGGGCGATCGCCGCCGCGTCGGTGAGCATGTGGGCGGCGTCGGAGAGGAGGGCGAGCGAGTTGGCGAGGATGCCGGCGACGACCTCGGCCGCCATGAAGCCGAGGATCAGGGCGAGCGCGAGCCAGAGCTTGCCGCGATCGGCGTCGGCGGAGGGAGCGTGGGAGTGGTCGTGGCTCATGCGGACCGCAGCAGGCCGCCGTCGATGGGGATGACCGTGCCGGTGAGGTAGGCGGCGCGCTCGGAGCAGAGGAAGGCGACCAGGTCGCCGTACTCCTCGGGCTGGCCGCGCCGGCCGGCCGGGACTTCGTCGCGGGCGGCGGCTTCGGCCGCCTCGAGCGAGCCGCCGCCGTCGGCGAGCCGTTCGGTCGCGAAGCGGCCGGTGGCGACGGTGTTGACCGTGATCCCGTCGCCGGCGACCTCGCGCGAGAGCGTCTTGAGGAAGCCGACCGCGGCCATGCGGTGGGAGTTGGAGAGGTTGAGGGCGGGGTTCGGCTCGATGGTCGTGGTCGAGCCGACGTTGACGATGCGCCCCCAGCCGCGCTTTCGCATGCCGGGCAGGACCGCGTCGACGAGGACGCGCGGGGCGAGGACGAGTTCGCGGTAGGCGGCCTCCCACTCGTCGAGCTCGTGCGCGAGCGCGCCGCCGTAGGGCGGGCCGCCGGTGTTGGCGACGAGGATCTCGACCGGGCCGAGCGCTGCCTCGACGTCGGCCGGAAGGGCGGCGAGGCGGTCGAGGTCGGCGGTGTCGGCGACGAAGGCGGCGACGGAGGCGCCGGCGCCGCCCTCGTTCGCGGCGGCTTCCTCGCGGATCGCCTCGGCCGCCTCCTCGATCCGCTCGCGCGACCGGCTGGCGATCGCGACCCGGGCGCCCTCCCGGGCGAGAACCGAGGCGATCCCACGCCCGATTCCCCGACTCGCGCCCATCACCAGCGCCACTCGCCCCTGCAGCCCTAGATCCATCCCCGCCCGCGCTGCTCGATGAGGTTCACGCAGCTAAAGTTAGAGGGCAGCAGGCGCCCGTAGCTCAGTGGTCAACGGTCCCTTCACGGGGACCAAAGAGCGTCGGTCTTTCAAGCCGAAGGTCGCGAGTTCGATTCTCGTCGGGCGCATGGGGAGGAGTGCCGGCAGATGCCGGCCTTTTCCTTTTGTGGAGCCAGATCGGCGGCTTCGGGGCGAATCGGCGTTCCGCGGCGCTCCGGGTGATTCCGAGCCGTTCCAGGGCCCGAGAGTCTCATTTCTGTCTCATTTTTCGGCGTCGGCGAGCTTGTCGGCGAGCTTCGCGAGCTGTCCCATCGGGATGTCGAGCGCCTCCGCGAGGTCGCGGACCGTGGCCCACGTGGGATTGGCGTGCCCACGCTCGATCAAGGAAACGGTCGCGCCGGTGAGGCCGGCGGCTTCCCCGATCTCCTCTTGCGTCCTTCCGCGCTTTTCGCGGAGCTGGCGAACCGCCGCACCCAGGGCCGGCTGGGGTCGCTCCGAGCGTCGCATCGGACCGCACGTTCTCAGATGCGAAAGCCGCTGTGGCTATCGAGGTCGAGCTTTGAATACATGTATTCAACGTCTGCTACCCTCGGCGGCACATAAGTGGGGCCGCGCGCTGGCACGCCGGCCCCGTGGCGACCGGCTTAGCGTGAACCAGGCCGGCCGCAGCGGGAACGGTAGCGATGCGCCGGCTCCAGAAAGCGGCGACCCGCCGTGGGTGAACACGACGGGCCGCCTGAGACACAAGGAGGCGAAGCTCCTCATGTCCTGTTCCCAGCCTATGGATTGCGGCTCAGGCGATCCGCCTACCCCGGCCGAGGAAGACGCGAAGAACGAACGCATCGTCCTGATGGTCGTCCTGGCGTACCACCCGACTCACCTGACTATGCCCGAGCTGGCCGCCGAGGTCTTGGAGGATCCCGACGACTTCGCCGAAGGCGATGCCCTCGCGCGCGCCGTGCGAGACCTGGGCGCCGCCGGCTTGGTGCGAATGAACGGTGCCGTCGTCATGCCGACGCGAGCGGCGCTGCATTTCGACCGCCTCAAGCCATGATCGAGGTCGCGAGGCGCTTTGGGGACAACCTGGTCCGCTGCCGTAAGCGGGCCGGGCTGTCGCAGGAAGAGCTCGCCCTTCGGGCCTCGATTCATCGCACCCAGGTCGGCGTCTTGGAGCGCGGAGGCCGCTGCCCTCGCATCGACACCCTGGCCAAGCTCGCCGGTGCCCTCGACGTGTCGGCGGACGAGCTTTTGGCCGGGATCGTCTGGCGGCCCGGCTCTGCGCGCCTCGGCGGCTTCCACGCCGCTGGCACGACGCAAAAGAGCGAAATGAGACCAAACCAATGACAAGACAAAAAAGTCTCATCAGCAATCCAAGCCGCAACAGAGGCCAACACGAGCAAAGACATCCCGAACGGCTTCCGGGGTTCTCCGAGCGCATTGGGTCGCTGCTCGCAGCTCAGTCGAGCCATCCCGAGGCACCGACCCCCACGACACGACACACTACGCACCCTCCGGTGCGCCGCCTGAGAGGGGCCTGTTCCCTGGGCGGCCGGCGGCGGATTCTGGCACGGCTCCGCCGTGCAACCGCCGCCTGTATGGCCGCCCGGGGAAGTGCGGCCGAAGGTCATCCCGAGACCGAAGGACACGGCCATGAGCTTCGGTCTCGGCCGATGCAATTGGCGGCCTGTCTGGACAACAGAGGCATGAAGGGGAACACGTCGCTGACCTTCTTCACCGAGCGCAGCCTGGCCGCCTACCTCGCCGTGTCCGACCGAACGATTCGCAACTGGATCAGACGCGGCGAGCTGCCCAGCTACACGCTCGGCGCCGCGCGACGGATCGACCCCGCCGATGTCGAGGACTTCCTCGCACGACATCGAGACGAGGCTGCATGAGGCGCGAGTCTCCGATCAAACGCCGCAACCCGTCGGGAACGATCGTCTGGGTCGCTCGCTACACGGGTCGCGACGGCAAGCACCATATCGCCAAGCCGACCTGGAACCGTGGCAAGGGCACTTTCCAGCGCAAGGCCGACGCGCAAAGGGCGATCGAGGAGGCCTACGGGATCTCCGAAAAGCCCGACACCCTCGGCGAGTACGCCGCGACGTGGACCGAACGCCACCCGCGTGCGGAACGCACGAACGCGACGTACGACCACCGAGTCAGCCGAGTCCTCGATGTGGAGATCGAGGGCATCGCGCTGAAGGACTGGCCATTGCACGAGTTGCGCCGCCGCCACACCCTCGCCCTGGTCGACCACATGCTCCGCGTCGAAGGTCGAGCGACCACCGGAGCCGTCGGCATCCTCCGCGCGCTGTCCGCGATGGCCGAGGACGCGATCACCGATGAAGTCTGCGACCTCAACCCGTTCAAGGGCATCCGCATCCGCGCCAACGATCCGCGAGCCAAGAAGAAGCCCCGCCCGATTCGTGTCTTCAGCTTCGAGGAGATGCATCGCTTTGCGAAAGCGGCGGGCCGCTACGAGGCCATGGTCCGCGTCTTCACCGATACCGGCTTGAGGCTGGGAGAGGTGCTCCCACTTCGCCGCGAAGACTTCGACGGCGAGACGCTCCAGGTCCGCCGCACCGCCCACGAGGGACGGATTCTGGAGGGCACGAAGACCGACCACGGCGAGCCCGACGCCGGCCGCGTAGTTCCCGTCCCCGCGACCCTCGCCTGGATGCTCGAAGCCCAGATCAACCTCAACGGCCCCGACTGTCAGCTCCTCTTCCCAACCCCACGCGGCCGCCTCTGGCGTGAGCGCACCTTCTACCGCGATCTCTGGAAGCCTGCCCAAGAAGCCTCCGGCCTAGACATACGCCCCCATGAGTGCCGCCACTCCTTCGTCACTTATCTCCGCAATAAAGGCATCAACGACGCCGACCTGGCCGAGATCGTGGGTCACCGTGTCGAGACCATGCTTGCGCGCTACACCCATTCAGTCGGAGCCAGCTTTGACGTGATCCGATCATCGATCGGCTAAGCCGCGGCTACATCGTCCTCAATAGGTACGCTTCGAGTCCGAGCAATTTGGAACCTCCATAGGAAGGCTTAGATCGTGGCGCTGGTACATATGGGCATCTTTGTTGAGTTCACCGTCGCCCAAGGCACGGCCAGAGTCGAGTGCGTTGCCGATTCGAAACGGGATTACGATCCCCGCACCGACTTTTACAAAGGCCTACGCGAGCGGACGATTAAGCAGTTCGTAGGAGGCTGGGACGCCCAGGAATTTCGGCGTCTTGTTCGGGAGGTTAAAACGCCCAACAAGCAAGCAAGCTATGAGACCTGTAGAGCGAATCTGACGAAATGGGCTCAAAACAAGGACATCACGGCCTCCAAGGCTCCAAATCGAAATTGGGAGGCGGCTGGTCTTCAAGTTCGGGTCAATCCCGAGCTGCGCATGACGATCGATGAAAAAAAATATGTCGTCAAGCTGTACTTCAAGGCAGACGAGCTGACGGCTTCCCGGCGAGAGAACGCGCTTTACCTCTTGGCCGAGACGGCTCCGCAAGGAGTTGATGCTGCGATCCTTGATATTCGGCGTCGCAAACTTCTTATCGCTGGCGAACCTGACCCTAACCTTGATGCGTTGCTCGTTTCAGATGCAGCAGCATTTGCGACCCTGTTAGGCGCATAGGCTCGTTGGGCTAGCGACTCAGCGGGGGCAATCAATGGATTCTTGGAACAGACCAAATCCGAGATGGTGGCCTTGGGAGCAGGGCGCCGCCGCAGATCCGAATCGTTGAACTGAAGATGCGGCTGCGATCTCTGCATCTGCTCGATCTGGACCGATCTTGGCAGCGTGTATTAACGCATGTTCGCAGCGCGGTCATGGACGTGCCGGACAGGCTGCCGTTTGAGGTTGCTGCCCGCTCGTGGGTTCACGGTGTGCGACTCGACATCGATCATCAGATTCAACCCGTGCAGCGGGTTCCCGCAACGAAACCTGGACAGTCGACGGTACGGCCATTTGTGCGTGTCCACCCTCGGGATCTCCTCTTGTACCAAGCACTGGTCGACTCTCTCCACGAACCCCTCGAATCGGCGCTTGGCTCAAGAGAGGAGGTTTTCGCCTATCGCTTGTCGCCACTTGAGTGTGATGATCCATTCGAGGGTTCACCGCGTTGGCGGCATTACAACGCCGCCTTGCATGAGCTTGCTGTTGGAGACCTCGACGGCTACGTGATCGAAGGTGATGTAAGCAGCTTTTTCTTAAACATTGACCTCGACGAGCTCGAACGACGACTGCTTGAGATCGACTGCGCGGGCGCGGTTGTACGAGACCTCGGCGCACTTTTGCGTGGATGGGCCGCTCAGGGGATCCGAGGCCTGCCGCAGGGAGTACTTCCCTCGTCACCGCTCGCCAACTTTTATCTCTCCCTGCTCGATCAGTTCTTTCGCAGCGAAGCTGTTCCGTTCGTTCGCTATATGGATGATTTCGCGGCACGCTGCCCTTCTCATCACGCTTCTCGGAGGTTGCTAGACCAGATCGAGGAGCTTCTCTACGACGACGGGCTCAGCCTGGGAGGCGGAAAGACGGCAATTGTCCGCGCTGAAAATGTGCTGAAGCGCTTCACGCCCGAGGAGGGCCTTGATGGTGTGATTTCCGCCCTTCAAGAAGAGGACTACGCCCCAGGTCCGGAGGAGATCGAGGAGATTCGATTGGCAGAGGTTTGCGCACTTTTTGACGCCGCCATCGCAGCACTGAACGAAGATGAGTACCGACGCAGCGATTTAACCTTTGCTCTGCGGGCCCTTGCTCAGGCCAAGGATCCCCACGCCATCGCCGATATTCCTCAGATGCTTCTGCGCATACCTGGCCTAACGCCCGTTGCTTGTCGATACCTGGAGACTATGGCGGGCACGGATCACCGTGGATTGGTGACGACGGCGCTTGTCGCGCTCACCACGGACCGTTTCCACCGTGCACAGGAGTGGTTGAACATCCTACGCGCGATTCAGGTGATTCCCGAGCGAAAAGGAGGGCAGCTTGTCTCATTGTTGACCGAGCTCGTGCTCTCACACGAGCACCCGCTTGTGCGGGCGCGCGCATTGCTGGCGTGGGGCGCTCAGTCAGAGCCCGAAGATTTCGAGGTTGTTGATCAATTCTTCGCGAATGAGGCGCGTCCTTGGTTGCAATACCCCGTCGTCGCGGTCCAAGCTAAGGCAGAAGCACAGCGCGAAGAGCGCTACCAGCGCTGGTCGGGCGAGGGCCGGGGGGTGGCGCGACTAGCCGAGTCAGTTAAGTCTCAACGCTTCGCTTGGTCGAAGAGTTGAACTCCCTCTGCGGTGTTGAGACCGTCGTCGGATGTGGTGCAGGACAGGCAAGCGATGAACGCACTCGGGCAATCGGTATCTTCTTCTTGGCAACGGGTTCCAGCATTGCATGCAGGGATATCTCTAAGAAGTCGAGTTAAGGTCGAGGCGGGGTGCTCAGTCAGCTACCCGCCAGGGCAGTCTGTGGCGTTGTTCGGCATTGGTCAACCGAAAGCCGGTCGGCCTCAGCCGATCTTTTCTGCCAGCTCGATGATGATTCCCTCGGGGCCGCGGACGTAGCAGAGCCGGTAGCTGTTCTCGTAGCGCACCAGCTCGCCGACGAGCTCGGCGCCGCGGACTTGTAGGCCGGCGACTACCGCGTCGATGTCCTCGACGAGGAAGGAGAGGTGGCGAAGTCCTGGAGTGTTCGAGGGCGCCTGCGGGTCGCCGGGCTGGGTCGGCGGTGAGTGGAACTTCACCAGCTCGATTTCTACGTCGCCATCCGGGGTCCGCAGCATCGCTAGCTCAGCCTTGGTCTCTTCGAGAGCGATGATGCGGTCTACCAGCTCACCCTCGACCTGGCCCTTGCCTCCCGGCTCTAGCCCCAGTTCGACGAAGAACTCGATTGCGGCCTCCAGGTCGTCGACCACGATCCCGACGTGTTCCAACTTTTTGATCGTCATGTGCTCGATGGTAGGCGCCAGCTACCTGGCGGTCATATTCCGGTCGCATTGCCGCCGCGATTCCGCTCCCCGCGCGGACGGCAGCCGTCCTTCAATCCGGCGGAAACCAACGTTAAACAAAGCACGCTCGCTGAGGCCGCCGGCCCGGCCAATCTAAGCCACCCGCCAGAACTCTAGGCGTTCGACACACCGATTCAGAGCGTTGCCAGGAACCGATCATGCGGCTTGACGAGAATCTTGGCCACAAAAAATCCGCTCTCTCGGGGTTTCGCTCATGCTCGCGACCCTCGCAGCGTTTAGGTTTTGTCAATGGCGAGTCGGCGAACCACCACCAAGGACATTGGTCTGTTGCGCCAGCTCTATGACGATGGGCAGCTCGAGCTTGCTGCGGAGTTTCAGAGGAACAGCGTTTGGCCTCGTGCCGCCAAGGCCTACCTAATCGACTCTATCCTCGCTAACCGACCGATTCCCCAACTCTTCATGCTGCGGCATACCTCTTCACAGACGGGGCGACCTTCATACCGTGTCATCGATGGACAGCAGCGACTTCGGGCTGTTTTCGAGTATCTCGACGGACGGTACCCTCTCGGGAAAGCGAGTGGGAAAAAGCTCGAAAAGCGAAGGTTCGCCGACCTTCCGGAGCGGCTGCGCGATCAGATCCTCGACTACGACTTCGTCGTTGAGGAACTGTCGGGCTATAGCGACCGAGACGTAAAAGACACCTTCGTTCGGATGAACAAATACGTAGTGAGCCTCTCGCAGCAGGAGCTTCGCCATGCCCGAGAGGAGGGCGCTTTTTATGACTTCGTGGAGCGGATTGGCGCTCTTGATATATGGCGTGATCGGAAGATCTTCACGCCCCACCAGCTCAACCGGATGCGTGCGGTGGAGTTCGCAGCAGAGCTGACGATCCTTCTTATCGAGGGTCCGCAAGATAAGAAGTCAGCGATCGATCTCTACTACGGGAAATATCAGAAATCCTTCAAAGAGGGAGCGGACGTCGAGCGGCGCCTAATGATCTATTTCGGGTGGCTTCAGGAGGCGCTCCCCGATCTCCAGAAAAGCCGCTGTCGCAAGCCCGTCGACCTCTATTCGCTGATCGGCTCTCTCGCGCGGCGGTCGATCCGCGGGGGGCGCCTCCTGCTTGACCCCACGGATTCAGGTGAGCGGCTTCGCAAGTTCGAGCGTTCCCTCAGCCACAAGCGGCTTAGCGATGAGGCCAACCGCTATCTGATCGCGGCAAGCCGCCAGACCGACAACTTGCGGCCGCGGCTTACCCGGATTGGAATCATCGATGATGTTCTTGACTTTTAGGTCGCGGCCGAGTGTCGCTACTTCCAAAGCCGACGCTCCGATACTACGAGGACTACGCGCAGTCGTTTGAGGAGTACGAGGAAGCGGCGCTCGCCGCCAAAAGGGCAGTCACCGAGTTGCTGCGCGGGAATGTGCGTGGGGTACTCTCGGTCGAAGCTCGCGCGAAGGACCCACTTTCACTCCTCGACAAGCTACGGCGGAAGGAATACACCAACCCGGAGGAGCAATTAAAGGATCTCGTCGGCGTCCGCGTCATTACGCAGTATCCCGATGACGCTGAAGCGGCAGTCGTCGTACTGGAAGGTCAGCTCGATATCGACCCTGACGAGTCCTACGATCAGCTTGCCCAACTCGATCCAACCTCGTTCGCCTATCGGTCAATCCACCTAATCGCGAGTCTGACGGCGGCTCAAGCTGCGATCGTCCCCAAGCTCGGCGACCGGTGGTTCGAGATTCAGGTTCGCAGCCTCCTCCAGCACGCTTGGGCAGAAGTCGATCACGAGATCAAGTACAAGTCCGGCGTCGAATTCCCGCCGGAGTTGGAACGCCGCCTCGCCGCGATTGCCGGCAGCCTCGAGACTCTCGATCAGGCGTTCCTCGACCTGCGCGATACGCGAGCACGACTGATCAACGACTACGTTCGCGAGTACCGCGCCGGTGAGAAGACAGACACGGACTTTGATGCGGCACGCCTAGTCGCCTACCTGGAATGCACGAGGCCTGATGGAGGAAGCCTTCAGGAGGCTTCGACGGTGTTGCCTGCCGCCCACGGACACATCGAGAAGGTTCTAGTTGATGGATTAAAGACCGTCGGTCTGACCACTGCTCGGCTGATGGGCAAGGCGCTCGAGGATCCATCAAATCAGGCGCTGATCGCTGATCACGCGGCAACCCTGGGAATCTCGACGGACGCCGTTTCTCACCTCGCCATCTGCTTAATCTTGATTTGGACCGAGAACCCGGATGTTCTAAACATCCAGTTTCCGGAGCTCCGGTTTGACTCGGATCTAGCGGACACGCTCGGATTTGATGTCATGTAGCGGTTTGTTCAGCACCGGCGTTGCTCATGCCCCGTGGCTGTTGCCGCAACCCAGGGCGCCCCTTGATCGTTCCCTACACAACTGTGCTCCCCGCGAGCGGTGCAGGTCTGCTAGTAGCCCCACGGCATGGCCCGCATCGCCGCCTTCTCGAGGAGCTGAAAACTGGCGAGGAAGAAGGGGCCGCCCGAATGTCTCATTCTGGTCCCATCGCCATCGCAATCTCGTTCCTCATGCGGACGCAGCTCGTCCTTTCAAGCCGAAGGTCGCTTTCTACGGGGTACGCGAAACTTCAGGACCCGTCGGCAGCCGCTCGAATCGCCGCGATGTCGATCTTCCGCATCGCCAGCATGGCCCGCATCGCCCGCTCGGCCCGTGACTTATCGGGATCGGCGAACAGCTCTTCCATGCCCGTGGGCACGACCTGCCAGGAGAGGCCGAAGCGGTCTTTGAGCCAGCCGCAGGGGCCTTCCTCGCCACCGCCCTCGCGCAGCTTGTCCCAGTAGTAGTCGATCTCCTCCTGGGTCTCGCATTCGATCGCGAAGGACACCGCCTCGTCGAACTTGAACTCGGTCCCGCCGTTGATGCCGACGAAGCGCTGGCCTTCGAGCTCGAACTCGACCGTCATCACCATGCCGGCTTCGCGCGGACCGGCGTCGGTGTAGTGGGCGACGTTGACGATCCGTCCGTCGTCAAAGACCGAGATGTAGAACTCGGCGGCCTCCTCGGCCTCGGTGTCGAACCAAAGGTTGGGGACGATCTTCTGCGGCATGGCTTCTCCTCTCGCGCGCGGGCTCGCCCCGCTGGTCGGTCTCTACTCCCTAAGACCGGCGGGCGCGCCGAAACTAATCGCGTACGCTGAACGCGATGGCTCATCTGGGTGGAACCGCCAGCGCCGAGATCGACGCGCCGCTCGCTCGCGTCTGGGCCGTGGTCGAGGACGTGCTGATCGCCCCCGAATGGCAGGGCGGCCTCGTTGCGATCCGCCCCCTCGAGCACGACGGCGACGGCCGGCCGACGCTCGTCGAGAGCGAGAGCGACCTCAAGGTCCGGCACGTCAAGACGCGGGTGCGGTTCAGCTACGACCCTCCCACGCGTCTCTCCTGGACGCAGGAGAAGGGAGACTTGAAGTCGGTGGAGGGCTCGAGGACGCTCGAGGACCTCGGCGACGGCCGCACGCGCGCGACCTACACGCTCGACGCCGACCCCGGCCGCGTGCTCGGCATGGTCATCCGCGGCCCTGTCGAGGCAGCGGCCCGTGCTGCCCTGGTCAACGCCCGCCCGGGAGAGCTGAAGAAGCGCGGCGAGGGCGGCTAGCCGCGGGGGCGGGCCCGCCGCGAGAAGGGAAGAGACGACGCGCACCGTCGCGGTGACGGTCGAGCCGCCGGGCCTGGCCGGCGGGGCCGGCCCAGCGGCAGCCTCGGTCTCTCGCCGCGGCCTCGGCTGGCTGGGCACGACTTCGGCGCCTTCTTCGATGCTGATCGCCGGCCCGAGGACCGCGCCGGCGCGGGCGGCGAGGGCGGCCGCCTTCGCTTTCGCCTGGTCGAAGGCGGCGAGCAACGTGCTGTTGTAAGCCGCTTCTGGATTGCCTGGGAAGAAGGTCGGCCCGCTGGTGCTGGTGGCGCCGGCCGCGACCGCCGCCCTGACCAACTCGCCGGCCCGCTCGGGCTGGTGGAGGATCGCCGTGACGCTCTCGCTGGCGCGGAAGAGCGGTCGCTCATCGCGAGCGGAGACCTTGCGGACGACGATCTGCCCGGTGCTGACGTCCCCCGGCCCGACGCCGGGCGTCGCCTGCACCACGGCGATTACCGCCTGCAGCCGAATCGCGACGATTCGCAGCGCGGCGGCCCGCGACCGGCGTTCCTTCGTCACCGTGAAGCGGAGGCTGGCGGTGTCGTTCGGCACCTCCTGCGTCGCCTCCCCCCGGACCACGACCGTCCGCTCCTGCGCGCCGGCGGCAGCCGGCAGCAGCAAGGCGAGCGCCAAGAAGGCGATCAGCGGGGTTTTCCGAACGCGGGACGACATGGGGGGCGGCCTCCGAGGCGAGCACGACTCTAGGCCGCCCCCCGGATAGCTCGCGAGGACACGCTCGCGCGAGCGAGGCCCGAGCCGCATAATCAAGAGATCCGGGGCGGTTAGCTCAGTTGGGAGAGCACTTCCCTTACAAGGAAGGGGTCACTGGTTCGAGCCCAGTACCGCCCACTCGATAGGCGTTTGACCCCTCGCATTTAATCCAGTCATGGTCGATCCCATCCCGGATCCAGGGAGCGTATTGAGGACGCTGCTGACGAGCATCGCCGTCAGGGCAGCAGAACGGGTGTGGGCACTGGCCGCTTCGGCGCGCCGCCGAGATCCCTTGGAGCGGGACGTCGAGCGGGCGATCGCGGCAACCGACTTCGGCGAGTTGGAAAAGTCGCTGGACCCCGAAGTGCTCGATGCGTTCCTCTCCTCGCCCGACGTAGCAGGCATCGTCGACCGGCTGCTCGCCTTCCGGCTCCTGGCGGCCGAGTACAGGCGCGCCGGCGCGAAAGAGCTCGATCGCATCAGCAAGTCCAAGCCGGCGGCGCCGAAAGCCGAGCGCGTTAGGCCGAGCGAAGAGAAGAAGAACGAGGTCAGCTGGCGGGAGGCCGCCCGCCTTCGGGAAACGGAGCGCACGAGCCGGGAGACGATGACCTATGAGGCGCAGGAGGCCGCGCTGAAGCGGGAGTGCGTTCGCGTCACCCAGCTGTGGTTCGGTCCCGACTTGCCGGGAGAGACCGTCACCGAGTCGGTCCACGCGGCACTTTGCCGGGTGGCGGAGACCGCCTGCGAAGGGATCGTCCGCTCCGGTGGCAAGGCATCGGAGCTCAACCCCAGCCTGAAACGCTGGCTTAGCTCGGTCGAACCGAGAGTTCAGCTGCTGGACCAGCTGTCTTCGATTCGGCCGTTCCTCGAGTTCGAGAGCCAGCTCCGCCTCCAGGTCGCGGCGAGCCACAGTTCGCTCATCGCTCCCCATCTGGGCCGGGAGATCCGGGCGGCTCGGGACGCCGTCTACGTGCCGCCTGACTTCCGTCCGTGGCGGTCACGTGACGGCGACGAGCTGGTGGCCTCAGCCGACCTCATGGCGCGGATCGACCGCACGGTCGTGCTCGGCGATCCCGGGGCGGGGAAGTCGAGCTTCGGCGGCTCAGTCTGTCACCACCTCGCTACGGCATACGACGATCGACTGGTCGGCGGGCGTTTGCTGACCCCGCTGATGGTGGCCGTGCGGGAATACGGTGACGAGCTGCGCCATGAGTCGCTCGCCTCGCTGCTCGAGAAGGTGGTCCAGGCGAACTATCAGGTCGAGGCCCCGAAGGACGCCATCCGCTACCTCCTCAGCCAGGGAAGGCTGCTGGTCGTCTTCGACGGCCTGGACGAGCTCTCCGAGGTGGTCGATCGCCGCCGGCTCAGAGACGCAATCGAGCGATTCTGCGAGATGTATCCGATGACCCACGTCTTGGTCACCGCGCGCAACATTGGCTACGAGCACGCCGAACTGAATCGAGCGGACTTCGACATCTTCGAGTTGCAGCAGTTCAACGACCAGCAGGTCGCGCGGTACTGCGAACGGTGGTTCGGCCTCCAGGTCGAGCTGTCGGAGAGCCTCCGGAAGAGGAACGCGGATGCGTTCCTCGCCGAGAGCGCCCAGCACGCGAGCGATTTACGCCGCAACCCGCTCCTTCTCTCGCTCCTCTGCGGAATCTACGCCGGCGAGGGCACGCTTCCGACGAGCCGCCCCAAGGTCTATCAGCGCTGCGTCAGCCTGCTGCTGGGGCAGTGGGACGCCCTGCGGCAGCTGGACGTGAAGGAGCTGCCGCTGGCCGAGCTGCACTTGAGGCGAACCCTCAGGCAGATCGCCGACTGGCTCTACAAAGAACCCGATCTGGGCCGGGGGATGCCCGAAGCGATGCTGGTGCGACGCTGCGCGACCTACCTCAGCAAAGTCCTCACCGCCGACCTCGACGAAGCGACGAAGGTCGCCGAAGGCCTCACCGACTTCTGTCGCGACCGCACCTGGGTCTTGGTGAACGTCGGCCACGACGCGTCTGGAGAACCGCTCTTCGGCTTCTCCCACGGGACCTTCCTCGAGTTCTTCGCCGCGCAGCACCTCGAGAAGCAGAGTCGCACCCCGGCTGACCTGGCCGGGACGTTGACCGAGATGATCCGCGGATCGGCGAGCGTCATCCCACACCTCGCTCTGCAGCTCGCCGACGACGCGCGTGACGACGCCGCCGACGAGATCCTCACGCTGATCATCGGCGACGCGGAAGAAGAGTCCGACAAGACGAAGGAAGACCTCCTCCTGTTCGTGGTCGAGGCGCTCCGCTTCGTCATACCCCTGCCGAGGACGCCCCGACGCCTCGCTCGTGACACGGCACTCGGCTTGCTTCAGCCGACCCTCGTGGACACGACGTCATACAGCGGCGCCATCCGGTCGTCTCCATGGCCAGCCGTCGCCGACAGGCTCGGTGCGATCGCCGCCGGGAACGTCCGCGCGGCGGCAACCGGATTCGTCGAAGGGCTGAAGCACGCGGTTCGACCAGAAGATCGCGACGATGCAATCGCGACGCTGCGCGCCGGGGTCGAGCGACAGCCTCCCGTCCTGCTCGAGGCGTGGCGGGCCCATTACCCGAGCCTCTTCGAGGCTGGGTGAGCCGGCTAGACCGCCCCGCCTAGGCCCGCACGACGCGCAGCCTCGCCCCGTCGAACCCGGCCAGCGGCACGACGAACGTCTCCAGCGTGCGGCAGTCCTCGAGCAGCGCCGTCCCCTCGGGATCACCGGTCATCTCCGCCGACACGCAGCGAAACAGGTGCGTCTCGTCGGTCAGGTACGTGTCCGGGAGGACGCGAAGCGGCAGGCGCGTCGGCGAGGGCGCGGGCGCAGCCGTGGTGGCGGAGGGAGGGGGAGGCATGGAGGTTGGTGAGCCGCGCTAGGCGTGCGGCTGGACGACGCGGAGGTTCGCTGAGGTCAGGTCGTCGAGCGGGAACACTATGAGATCGAGCGTGCGGCAGTCCTCGAGCAGCGCCGTCCTGTCGGAGTCGCCGGGAGGGGCGACGGACACGCAGCGGAAGAGATTGGCCTCGTCGGTTAGATAAGCCCCCGCCGCCAGGCACAGGGGGACAGGAAGGGAACTCCTATGGGAGGAAACGGGCCTGACGGCGGGGAGGCTCATGCGCCGAAATTACCCGCTGGCCGCTTGGCCAATCATTTCTTATCCAGGAATTTACGAAGTCCTTAGCTGCGGGGTGGCAGTTCCGCCCCGCCGCCGCTCCGCCTCGGTCACCACGTCGAAGAAGACGTCGTTGCGGCCCCGTCGCAATGGGCGCGGCAGGGCATGGCGGGCGCGGCGGTGCGCGGCGGCGATCGCCTGGAAGCTCGCCTCGTGCGCGGCCCTCCAGCGAATGCCGAAGATCTGGCGAACACGGGGCGGCAAAGTGCCCTTGACGATGTGGTTCTGGACCGCGAGATTGCCGCGCGCCGCCGTCGGGACCGGCTGGCGGAAGGCTACGAGAGGCGCCATCTCCAGCGCGTGCTCGGTCGCCTGCAGGTCCGGCGACGCGAGTCGCCGGCGCCACCAGGCCTGGAACTCCGCGTAGCTGGACGGCATCGCCTCGCGCGGCAGGCCGAACAGCTCGCCGAAGCGCACGTAGTCCTGCCATAGAGCCTCGCGCTCGCGCTCGGCGAGCGGTCGCACCAGCGCTTCGTACATCGCCCGGCCCGAGTCGGCGATCACGGCCAGCGTCCAGAGCATCAGCTCCGGCTCGAGCGCCGAGTAGGGCGTGCCGGCCGGATGCGAGCCGGCCGCCTCCGGCAGCGCCCCCTTGACCCGCTCGTGCACTCGCCGCACCGCCGCCAGCGCCTCGTCGGCTTCGGCCCGGGTGCCGAGGAGGACCGTCTCCTGGATCTTCGCGGTCCGCGCCAGTCGCCCGAAGGGCCGGTCGCCCGCGCGGGTCGAGAGCATCGTGCCGGTGTAGGTGAGCGGATCGAGCGCGCCGATCAGAAGCGCCCGTTGCCCGTAGAGCAGGCCGACCGAGCGCTCGCCGTGCACGCGGCGTGCCATCGAGCGCCCGGGCGGGAAGTAATAGGAGTCGCCGTTCGCCACCCGGCCGATGCTACGCGCGGTCCTCGATTGCTGAATTCACCACAGCATCGTGTGGTCGATTCAGCAAACGCCGCGCGGTCTCTACTGCGCCGCGGGCGGCTCGGCGCTCAGGACGACGGCCGGCTCGACCGGCGCCCTCGCCGCCCGCTCGCCGTGCAGCTCGTGGGCGGCGAAGATCTCGTCGAGGTCCTCGCGGGTCAGCGTCTCGCGCTCCAGCGCGTTCGCGGCCAGGTCGTCGAGGCACTCGCGGTTCTCGTGCAGCAGCAGCTGCGCCCGCCGGTAGGCCTCGCGCGCCAGGGTCATCGCCGCCACGTCGACGTCGCGGCGGGTGCGGTCCGACAGCGCGTAGTCGCCGGTCGGCAGCGCGATCGGCGGCGCTCCGTCGGCGTCGAGCGCCACGCCCATCCCGAACTCGGCGACCATCTGGCGGCAGACGAGGTGGACGCGGCCCAGGTCGTCGACCGCGCCCGAGTAGGACTTCTCGAAGACCTCTTCCTCGGCGGCGCGGCCGCCGAGCAGCGTCACCAGCTCGTCGAGCAGCTCTTCGCGCGACTTCAGGTAGGTGTCTTCCTGCGGCGAGTGGGCGACGAAGCCGAGCGCTGGGCCGCGCGGCACGATGCTGAGGATCTCCGGCGGGTCGAGCCCGAGCAGCCGCCGGCAGAGCGCGTGCCCCGCCTCGTGGTAGGCGACGATCCGCCGCTCGTCGGGGTTGAGTCGGCGCGCCTGCTGCGAGCCGACCGACTGGCGCAGCAGCGCCTCGTCGAGGTCCTCGCGCGCCATCGCCGCACGGCCCGCCCGCCCGGCGATGATCGCCGCCTCGTTGAGCGCGTTTGCCAGCTGGGCGCCGGTCATCCCGGTCGTCTTGCGCGCGACGTCGGTCAGGTCGAGGTCGGGGGCGAGCGGCTTGCCCTTGGCGTGGGCGCGGAGGATCGCCTCGCGGCCGTCGCGGTCGGGCGGCGCGACCAGCACGCGGCGGTCGAAGCGACCCGGCCGCAGCAGCGCCTTGTCGAGCTTGTCGACGTGGTTGGAGGCGGCGATCACGATCACCGTCCCCGGGTCGCGCTCGAAGCCGTCGAGCTCGACAAGTAGCTGGTTGAGCGCCTGCTCGCGCTCGCTCGTGCCGCCGTCGCCCCCGCCCGCGCCGCGGGAGCCGCCGACCGCGTCGAGCTCGTCGATGAAGATCACCGCGCGCCCGGACTTGCGCGCCTCTTTGAAGAGGCGGCGGATGCGGGCGGCGCCGCGGCCGACGAACATCTCGACGAAGCTCGAGCCCGAGGCCGAGAAGAAGTCGACGCCGGCCTGGGCGGCGACGGCGCGGGCGAGCATCGTCTTGCCGGTGCCCGGCGGCCCGTAGAGCAGAACGCCGCGGGGCGGCTGGGCGCCGAGCGCGGCGAAGCGCTTCGGGTCCTTCAGCCAGGCGGCGACGTCCAGCAGCTCGTCCTTGGCCGCGTCGACCCCCTGCACGTCGTCCCAAAGGACCGGCTTCGTCTTGCTCGCCTTGACGGTCTCCGGTTTCGTCGCGCCGAGCGTGCCGCGCAGCAGCGTCACGAAGACGATCAGCAGGCAGAACATGAAGACGACCCCGAAGACGGGATACCAGTCGAAGAAGAATTCTTTGACGTCGGTCGTTTGGAGGGCTAGGAGGAGGCGCATGGGCGGTGTGCCGGCCGGGCGCGATGGCCGTCAGGGAAGTGTCCGGACATATCGGCGGCGCTCCAATCGCACATATGTCCGGGCGCGGTCTTGCGTCAGAGCTCGCGGCGGCTGACGACGCCGCTCTGCAGCGCCCGCTCGGCGAGCGCCACCCGCTTGCGGTTCTGCGGCAGGTCCTCGACCTCGAGCTTCTCGAACAGCGCCCGCATGTGGGTCTTGACCGCGTCGACGCTGAGGTGCAGCTCCGCGGCGATCGCCTGGTTGGTGGCCGGGGTGGCGAAGCGCGACTCGTCCTTGAAGGGGCGGCAGAGGGCGAGGAGCACGCGGCGCTGCCCCGGGGAGATGGTCGCGGCGGCGGGCAATTGGCCGGCCGCGACGGTCGCTTCCGGCGCGTCCTCGCCGGGGCGGCGGAAGAGGACGCGGGTGCGGCCGAAGCGCAGCGTGTCGCCGTCGCGCAGGCGCCGCCGCCCGTCGACCCGCTCCTCGCCGACGAAGGAGCCGTTGCGGGACAGCCCATCGTCGAGCAGCGTGCACTCGTCGCGCACCACCTCGATCTGGGCGTGCAGAGCCGAGACCTCCTCGTCCCAGTCGAGCCGCAGGTCGGCCGAGCCGCCGCGGCCGATCCAGAGCGAGGTCGTCCCCTCCTCGACGGCGACGATCCGCTGCTCGCCGTCGCCGTCGCGGTAGACGAGGAAGGGGCGGCCGGCGCGTTCGGCCTCGATCTGCGCCTTCAGCTCCACGGCGCTGGTCTGGGACTGGTCGGCCATGGCCCGATCCTAGGGAGGCCTAGGGGACGTTCGGCCCCAGAACCAACGAGACCCCGCGCGTCGGCGGGGCCTCGTCGTACAAGGGAGGCTGGCCGGATACCCGGGTGCCGCGGCGCCTAAACACCCGAGTCGAGATTTCCGAGATCAGCCGCGCTCGACCTGCGAGCCGCCGACGATCGCCTCGGTTCCGTCGTCGCCGAAGACGATCCACGCCTTGTGGCCGCCGTCGTAGTCGGGCGCCCACAGCTTCAAGGTGGCGGGCCGTCCCCAGACCGTGACCCGTTCGTCGCCGCTCTCCTCCAGGCCGCGCCAGATCCGCACGAAGGGGTTCCGCTCCCACTCGTCGCCGATCGTCGTCGGCTCGCGATGGCCAGGGTGGACGCGGGTCCCAGGCGGCAGCTCCATGAGGCGCATCACGGAGGCCTTGAGGTCGGCGAAGCCGCTGGCCCCGGGCGCCATCGAACCGCCCACCGTGCCCTTGAAGAGGACGTCGGCGGTGAAGACGTCGTCGCGGTTCACCCGGTAGGCGAGGTGGCCGGCGGCGTGCCCGGGGGTGAAGATGGCCTCGATCTCGAGGCCGCCGGTGGAGAGCGCCTCGCCGTCGCCGAGGGTGCGGTCGACGTCGAGGTCCAGCTCGGCCGCCGCCTCGGCGTGGGCGACGACCGGGGGGCCGCCGAGCCGCTCTTGTGCCTCGGCCAGCCCGGCGATGTGGTCGCCGTGGGGGTGGGTGACGAGGATGTGGGTGACGTCGATCGCGTCGCGCTCGGCTCGCTCGAGCAGCGGC
>DASQDJ010000233.1:0-2608 GCA_035634215.1 Solirubrobacterales bacterium
GAAGCGCCGCCGGAAGCGGGCCAGCATCCGCACAATCGCCGGCCCGGCGATCAGGGCGATGACCACGTTGCCGATCGCGTGCGCGAGGTCGAACGGGACCGCGCGCGACTCGAGCGCCAGGAACCTCTCCAGCGATAGCTCGCCTCCGTACGTCGCCATCAGGGAGAAGTTCAGCAGAGCGCCGTACGCGACGCCAGCCAGCCCACAGGCGATGGCCAAAGTCATGCGTCCCGCGTCGCGGAATCCGAGCGCCAGCAGCGCGCCGAAGACGCCGCACATCCCCCAGCCGGCCATCTGCCACGGCGTCCAGGGGCCCTGCCCGAGCCAGAAGTTGGAGACGAGGCCGGCGAACGCGCCGACCGCGAAGCCGGGCGCCGGGCCGAGCGCGTAGCCGGCGAAGATCGCGATGTCGGTCGTCGCGACGACGTTTGGGATCGCGGCCAGCGCCAGCCGCCCGGCGACTGCGAGCGCCGCCAGCGCGGCGACCAGGGCGACGATCTGCGAGGTCGGGCGGCTGCGCTCGTACCAGACGCAGCCGCCGAGCAGGACGGCGGCGAGGATCAGGAAGCTGGCGAGCTGCCAGCTCACGCGTCGCCCCACCTTTCCCGGAGCGCGGCCGCCCCCTGCTCCGGCGTGACCACGCCGGGCAGGTCGAGGATGCGGGCGACCTCGGTGGCGAAGTACCAGCCGCCGGAGAGGACCTCCTCGGCGGGGCCGTCGGCGATGACCACCCCGGCGCCGAGCAGGACGACCCGGTCGGCGAAGGCGGCGGCGAACTCGACGTCGTGGGTGGCGACGACGACGCCGGCGCCACGGGCGGCGAGCCGCTCGACCAGCTCGGCAAGGTCCCGCTTGCGCGCCCGGTCCATGCCGCGCGTGGGCTCGTCGAGCGCGACCAGCCCCGGCAGCTCCTCGCCCTCCATCCGCCCGGCGAGCGCGATCGCCAGCGCCAGCCGCTGCCGCTCGCCGCCAGAGAGGTCGCGCGGATCGGCGTCGACCGCGTGCTCCAGGCCGACCACTCGCAGCGCAGCCAGGCCTTCCTCACCCGGCAGCTCATCCCCGACCCGCTCCCTGACCAGGTAGTCGCTCGGGTTCTGGGTCAGCAGCGCGACGCCGTCGGGCAGTTCCACCTTGCCCTTCACTGGCTTTACGAGTCCAGCGACCGTCCGCAGCAGCGTGCTCTTCCCCGCGCCGTTGCGTCCCATCAGCGCTACGCGCTCACCGCGATCGACTTGCAGATCGGTACCGCGCAGCACGTCGCGCCTCTCCTCGTCTCCAAGCTCCACCCATACGCCCCGAAGTTCGACGGCATTGGATCGGGGGGATTCGGACCCCCTCCGAACGGCTTGTACTTTTTGCGCGGAGCGGTCCGCGGAAGAGCTGGAGCTGTCTTCGCAAAAAGTTGAGAGAGGAGGGGGTCCGGATCCCCTCTCCCCCGACTCGAGCATCCGCCGTGCCTCGCGTACCCCCGTCGGGAGCGGTTCGATACCCGCAAGCGAGAACATCCGCGCCGCGGGCGTCTCCAAGGCGGCGTCGGCCTTCTGCGCCCAGGCGAGGAAGTCGTGTGGGGCGCCGTCGAAGGCGATCGCGCCGGAGTCCATGGCGATGACGCGGTCGGCGGCGGCGAGGCAGCGCTCGAGACGGTGCTCAGCGAGCAGGATGGTCACTCCCCACTCCTCATTCAAG
Source organism: Solirubrobacterales bacterium (assembly GCA_035634215.1). Lineage (GTDB taxonomy): Bacteria > Actinomycetota > Thermoleophilia > Solirubrobacterales > 70-9 > VRUE01. Next base: position 1,687 of record DASQDJ010000233.1, read on the forward strand.
CGGCGGAGCAGCCAGATCAACTCGTCGCCCGCGACGGGGTCGAGCTGGGAGGTCGGCTCGTCCAAAAGGATGAGTTGGGGGCGAGTGACCAGAGCCGCCGCGAGCGCCACGCGCTGCAGCTCGCCGCCCGAAAGGGTGTCGACGGTGCGGTCGAGCAGGTGCGGGATCGCAAGGGCCAGTGCCACCTCCTCGACGGCGCGAGCGCGGGAGGCCGGCGCCGCGCCGCGCAGCTCCAGCGGCAGCGCGATCTCGGCCGAGACGGTGGTCGAGACGACCTGGGTCTCGGGGTCCTGGGCGACGTAGCCCACCGCCGCCGCCAGCTCGCCTGGTCCCGCCGCAAGCGCGTCAAGCCCGGCGACCCGGACGCTTCCCTCGATCTCGCCGCCGTGGAAGTGCGGGACGAGACCGCAGGCGGCACGCAGCAGGGTCGACTTGCCCGACGCTGAGCGGCCGGCGAGCAGGGCGAATTCACCGGCAGCGAGGGTCAGGGACACGCCGCTGAGGACGCGTGCTCCCTTTTCCGTCTCTACGACGGGAAAGGGAGCACGCATGCCTGGATAGCGGTAGGTCAGCCCCTCGATCGAGAGGACCGGCGCGGTGCGGGTGGCAAGCTCAGGCACGTCGCCTCCACGGGGCGAGGCCGGCGAGGACGGACACCGCCGCGACCGCGAGCGTCGCCGCGCCGACCCCCACCTCGACGGTCGGGTAGGCGCTGAACTCGTCGGCGCCCAAGAGCTTGCCGGCGACGCCGGCGAACAGCAGCAGCGCCACGGCCGCGTAGAAGCGACGGTCGAACCTGGAGCGTTCGGCACATCGACCACACTCGGGTGGGGACGATCGACTTAGCGCCTCCCGTCGCGGCGGCTCCAGGCCGTAGCCCCGCAGCTCCAGCGTCGCCGCGACGTCCACCGCGCGGTCGAGC
>DASQDJ010000234.1:0-15888 GCA_035634215.1 Solirubrobacterales bacterium
ATCTGCCGCGGCACCCAGGCGCTCAACGTCGCCCGCGGCGGCACCCTGCACCAGCACCTGCCCGACCTCTCCGCGGAGATCGGTCACCGACAGGTGAACCCCGCCGACCAGGCCAGCCACGCGATCGAGGTCACGCCCGGCAGTCGGCTCGGCGCGGTGCTCGCGGCCGACGGCGTGCCAGTCGACGGGAAGATCGAGGTCAACTCCTTCCACCACCAGGCGATCGACCGGCTCGGCGAGGGGCTGGCGATCGTCGCCCGTGCCCCCGACGGCACGATCGAGGGGGTCGAGGACCCCGATCGCGAATTCCTCATCGGCGTCCAATGGCACGCCGAGACGATGGTCGGGCGGCCCTACGAGGCGGCGCTCTTCCGCAGCTTCGTCGAGGCCTGCCGGGGCGGGGTCAGCCGTCCCGCGGCGGCAGCACGAACTGGGTGACGATCAGGTTGGCGGCGAGCCGGGGCTCCTCGCCACCGCGTCGCCGCTCGATCTTCACCTCGATCACGACGGTGCTCTTGCCGACGTGCAACGGCGTCGCGATCGCGTCGATCTCGTCTCCCTCGAGGCCAGCCGAGAATACGTTCAGCTTCAGCTCGATCGTCGTGAAGTTGTGGCCGGGCGGGATCGCCCGGAAGGTCGCCCACGCGGCGGCGGTGTCGCCGAGCGCCGTCCAGACGCCCCCGTGCACGTAGCCGCCGGGGTGCAGGTGGCGGCGGTCGACGACGATGCGGCCGACGGCGCGCTCGTCCTCGATCTCGACCGGTTCGATTCCGAGGTCGCCGGGGAAGCTGCCGGGCAGGAACGCCCGCACGTTCTCGGGCGTGATCACGGAACGGTCCTCGGCTGGCGGCGCTTCGCCCATCGCGGCGGGAACTTACTTGACAGAGAATTTGAAAAGAAATTGCAATTGACACATCCAGGAAACATCTTGTCTGAGATCATGCCAACATGGAGGCGATGAGACAGAGCTGGACCGACGACCGCCTGGACGACTTCCGGGCGGAAACCAAGCACCGCTTCGACGAAGTCGACCGCCGCTTCGACGACGTCGACAAGCGATTCGACGACGTCGACAAGCGATTCGAAGGAGTCGACAGGCGGTTCGAGGCGGTCGACCAGCGGTTCGAGGCGGTCGACCAGCGGTTCGATGCGATGGACGCACGCTTCGACAGGCTCGAAACCGAGGTCAAAGAGCTGGGCAAGGAACTGCACGGCCGCTTCGACGCCCTGCAACGGGCGATGCTGCAGTTCAGCGGCACGGTCGTCCTAGCCCTGGTCGCCCTCGTGGCCACGCAGATCTGAGACCTACTCGACGCCGAAGCCGCGCAGGCCGAGGTCCCCGAAAGGCTCGTCGCGCTCCCGGACTGCCTCCTTGAAGCCGGCTTCCGCCGCCCGGCGAACGAAGGCGTGGCCCTCCTCGGTGTGGCGGGCGACGCCGTCGAAGAAGGTGCCCAGCAGCTGGGTCTGGTGGAGACCCTGCGCGTAGAGGGACTGGTTGACGAGCAACTTCATCATCACCAGTTGGTTGATCGGCAGGCGCGCGACGCGCTCGAGCAGCGCCTCGAAGCGGGCGTCGAGCTCCGCGGGCTGAGCGGACTCGGTCGCCAGCCCCCACTCCACGGCCTGCTCGCCGCTCAGCGAGTCACCGGTCAAGAGCAGCCGCTTGGCCCGCATCGGGCCCAGCCGGGCGGTCCACAGGGCCGTGGTGGGCGAGCCCCAGACGCGCGCCGGCGGATAGCCGATCTTGGCGTCGTCGGCGACGACGAGCAGGTCCGAGCAGAGCGCCATGTCGGTGCCGCCGGCGACGCAGTAGCCGTGGACCTTGCAGAGCACCGGCTTCTCGGAATGGAAGAGGCTCATGAAGCCGCGCACGTTGCGCCACATGAACTGGAAGTCGGTGACGGGGTCCCAGTTCGACTCGGGCGCGTGGTTGGCCGCGATCGTCGCCGGGTCGACCGGCGAGCCGGGCGGCGGCTCGGCGCACAGCGGCCATTCCTCAACCAGCCCGCTCATGTCGCCCTCGGCCGAGGCGACCAGGTCGTAGCCGCCGCAAAAGCCGCTGCCGTTGCCGGCGAGGGCGATGACGTGAACCGCCGGGTCGAGATTGGCCCGCTCGACGCAGGCCGCGATCTCGGCCGGCATCCGCGGCACGATCCCATTGCCCCGCTCGGGCCGGTTCAGGGTGATGTGGGCGACCCGATCGCCGGTCTCGTAGGTGACGGTCGCGAGATCGTCCACGAGAGCCAGCTAAGGCCGGTCTGACGCGATTAGGCCAAGCAGGTCAAGGACGCAGGGAGCGTGGCGTGCTCTGCACGCGAGCGACCGAGGACGCCGACATGCGCCGGTCAAATCGCGTCAGACCCTCTCGACGATCATCGCCTTGCCTTGTCCGCCCGCCACGCACATGGTCTCGAGGCCAACCTGGTGGTCGTCGGTCTCCATCACGTTGAGCAGGGTGCCCATGATGCGGGCGCCGGTCATCCCGAAGGGGTGGCCGAGGGCGATCGCGCCGCCGTGCGTGTTCAGCTTCTCCAGCGGGATGTCGCACTCGTCCATGATCGGGATCACCTGGGCGGCGAAGGCCTCGTTGAGCTCGACCGCGCCGACGTCGTCGATCGTCATCCCGGCCCGGTCGAGGGCCTTCTTTATCGCGCCGATTGGGGCCACGCCCATGTACTCGGGCTCGTTGCCCCACGTCGCGGCGGTGACGATGCGGGCGCGCGGCGTCAGTCCCAGCTCCTTGGCCTTGGTGTCGCTCATGATCAGCACCGCGGCGGCGCCGTCGTTGAGCGGGCAGGAGTTGCCGGCCGTGACGCCGCCGCCGCCGAAGGCCTCGGGCAGTTCGGAGAGCTTCTCCAGCGTCGAGGAGGCGCGCGGCCCGTCGTCCTTGGCGACCTCGGTGCCGTCGGGCAGCTTCACCGGGACGATCTCGCGGTCGAAGAAGCCGTCCTCCTGCGACTGGACCGCCAGTTCCTGGGAGCGCTGCGCGAACTTGTCCATGTCGGCGCGGCTGACCTCGTATTTGTTGGCGACGTTGACCGCCGTGTGGCCCATTTCGATGTAGGCGTTGGGCTGGCCGTCGTTGCCTTTGAGGTTGTCGTTCTGGTCGGCGGCGCCAGCCGGCTCGGTGCGCTCGTTGTAGCGGCTCACCCACTCGACCCCGGCGGCGACGTAGACGTCGCCCTCGCCGGCCTTGATCGCGTTGCCGGCGTGGCGGATCGCGTCGAGGCTCGAGGAGCAGTAGCGGGAGACGGTCACCCCGTTGACCTCCTGCGGCAGCTTCTCGGAGAGCAGCGAGACGATCCGGCCGAGGTTGAAGGCCTGCAGGCCCTGCGGCATGCCGACGCCGCAGAAGACCTCTTCTACCGAGGCCGGGTCGACCTCGGGGTTGCGCTCGAGCAGCTGATCGACCACGTAGGCGCCCATCTCGTCGGGGCGCAGCTGGGCCAGCGAGCCCTTGAAGGCACGGCCGATCGGCGTGCGGACGGTGTCGACGATCACTGCATCGGGCATGCGGGGGTCTCCTTGGGAATCGAGGGCGAAAGCGCTGTCCCGGGAGCGTATTGGAGCGGGCGCAGCGCCGGCTTTGCAATAGGTTTCCGTGCATGCCGCTGGAGGGAATCCGCGCCTGGATCGGCGAGGTCGAGCGCAAGCTGGGGATGCGCACCCGCGTCTTCCTCGTCCTCGCGGCCCTCGCGATCGGCGGCGCCGGGGCGGCGATCTACCTGGCGCTCGACACGCGCGACAACGCCGTCAGCGAGGGCGACGTGCGGGCGCTGCAGGAAGATCTGGAAACGCGGATCGCCGGCGGCGACCCGGCGGCCGGCACGAGCCTGAGCGAGCTGGAAGCCGACCTGCGCGCCGTGGAAGCGAAAGTGGAGGCGCTCGAAGGCGACGGAAACCCCGACGCGGGCGCGACCGGGCCCACCGGCGCCTCCGCCGCTCCGCCCCCCAACGCGAATGGCGCTCTTCCCGACCCCTCGGCCGGTGCCGCGGGCGGGGGCGGCATCGCAACCGAAGGCGACACGGCGGCGAAGAAGCGGGCCGGAGAAGCGCAGCGACAACTCGAAGCATTCACGCAGGGCCAGGAGAAGGCGCCCTAGCGTTTGTGCCGAATCGCACGTAACGCACGCTTTCGGTCCCCCACCTCGGTTAGGTTGTTCGCAATCCATCTCGCGCCCAGCGCGAGCCGCGGCAGCGAAAGGAGACCCAATGCCTGAGGGTTACTGCGTGAAGGAGCGCAAGAAGGTCGAGATCAAAGACGCCAAACAGGTGACCATGAAGAACGGTCGCCCCGCGATCCAAGGCGTCTGCCCCGACTGTGGCACGAAAATCTTCAAGATCGGCAAGCTGGAATAGGCGTGAGAAGTGGCGGCGCTCGGGGGCGCCGCCACTTCGCCTTGCCGGCGTAGCCGCGCCGGCAAGGCCTACTCGATCCGCAGCGCCAGCGTGTCGGTCCTCGAGTCGTTGTGCGCCGCAGTCGCCCCGCCGACCGCCGTGCAGGCCGCGGCCGATGAGCAGGACACGCCTCGCAGGGTGGTCAGTTTGCGCCCTTCGACGCTCGGGGCCGGCTGGATCGTCCAGGCGGCCCCGTCCCAGGCCTGGACCAGCGGCTCGATCCTGGCGGGCAGGTAGCCCCAGAGCCGTTCAGTGACGTAGTCGCCGACCGCGACGCAGGAGGTGGCCGAGGAGCAGGAGACGCCGCGCAGGTTGACGTCGCCTTTGGCGGAGGCGGGCGTGGGCAGGGAGAGCAGCGTCCATTTCGAGCCGTCCCAGCGGGCGGCCAGCGCCGTCCGACCGGTCGAGGTGGCGGCCCAGCCGACCGCGATGCAGGCGCTCGCCGAGGAGCAGGAGACCTCCTCGAAGGCGCTTTCGACGCTCCCCGACGGCTCAGGCGCGGCGACGATCGACCACTGGCTGCCGTTCCAGCGCTCCGCGAAGACCTGCGGCCGGCCTTCGTAGGACTTGGCGCCGACCGCCATGCAGGCGCTCGCCGAGGGGCAGGAGACGCCCGTCAGCCTGCCCGAGTTGCCTTCCGCTCCCGCCGGAGAGGGAACGGCCTGAAGCGACCAGGCCGATCCGTCCCAGCGCTCGACCAGGGGCTTGATGCCGGCCGATTCGTACTGGCCGACGGCCGTGCAGGCGCTGGCCGAGGAGCAGGAGACATCTCGCAGCTCGATGTTCGTCGCACCGGCCGGGTCTGGCGTCGGCTTGAGGTTCCAGCCCGAGCCGTTCCAGTGTTCGGCGAGCGCGCCGCCGCCGTAGGTCTTGGCGCCGACCGCGACGCAAAAGCTGCTCGCGGGCGCGCACGAGACCCCGCTCAGCTCGCCTGCCGAGCTCCCCGGCCAGAGCTGCCAGCCGGTCCCGTTCCAGCGCTGCGCGATGCCATTGGGCCAGTTGACCACGCTGTCGCCGCCCTTGTTGGAGTTGCCGACGCTCACGCACGAGGCGGCCGAGGCGCAGGAGACGTCTTCGAGCACGCTCTGGGTCGGGGCCGGCGGGTTGGGGGTTGGTTGGGTGGCGACGCGAGGCGGCAGATGCTGGGCCAGGGGCCTACCGCCAGCAGCAATTCCACCCGTCTTGTTGTACTCGCCAATCCCTACGCACATGGTGAGCGAGGGGCACGACACGTCGCGGATAGAGGGATTTTCGGAGCGTTCCGGCGCCGCGAAGTCGATCCTCGTCCAGCCCGCGCCGTTCCAATGCCGTCCGAGGAGACGGCCACCGGCGTGGCAGGAGCTGGCCGAGGCGCACGACACGCCGTAGAGAGGGCCGGGCAGGCCACTCGACGAGATCGTCCATTCACTGCCGCTCCAGAGCGCCGTCGCCCCGATCGGAAAGTTCGCGAGGCTGCCTTTGCTCGGGTCGTTCGTGTTGCCGACCGCCATGCAGGTCGTCGCCGAAGGACAGTCCACGTCCTCGAATGCGCGTTCGCTGCTGTTAGGAGGCGTCGGCACCGTCTGCAGCGACCAGCTCGAGCCGTTCCAGCGCCAGGCCAGCCATCCCGTGCCGACCGCGGTGCAGGCGACCGGGGAAGCGCAGGACACCGCGGTCAAACCGGTCACTTTCGCGCCTTCGGGATTGGGGGACGATTGGATCGCCCAAGCGCTGCCATCCCAGCGCACGACGAGGGATTTCGCTTCAAGATTGAAGAAGTTCGCGTTGGTGACGTACCGGCCAACCGCCACACAGAAGCTCGTGGCGGCACAGGAGACGCCCTTCAACTCGACGGGCCCTTTCGCGTCGGCCGGCGTCGGAGTGCTCACCAGGCTCCATTTGGCACCGTCCCAACGGGCGGCGATGGCCCGCGTCACGCCGCCGCTCACCGACCATCCGACCGCGACGCAGGAGACTGGCGAGACGCAGGAGACGTCTTCGAGGCGGCTTTCGATATGCCCGGCGGGATGCGGCACGGGTGCCGGCGTCCACTGCGTGCCGTCCCAGTGCTCGGCGAATGCCTGTTCGGAGAAGGAGTTTTCTTCTCTCTTGGAGTACTGGCCGACGGCGACGCAGAAGCTGGACGACGCGCAGGAAGTGCCCACAAGCCGGCCCCTTCCCCCTTCGCCGGGGCTGGGGTTCGGCGCGGGCTGGATGATCCATCGCGACGTCTCGAACATCCGGTCCTCGCCGTAGATGACTTCGCCGTTCCGCGTGACCGAGACGCGGTAGTGGTAGGCCGTTTCGGGCTCGACCGAGATCCGCTCGCTCACGGCGACGTCCGCGGTGCTCGCCGTGAGGGTGCGACCGGATGCGGGAGCCACCTGGCCGTAGGAGGTCGTCGGCCCGTATTCGAACCTGTAGGTCGCGTTCGCACCGGCCGAATTGACGACCGCGTTCAAAGTCGCGCCGTGCGTTCGCAGCTGCGTCGCCTCCGCGGTGACTACCTCGACGGCCGGCGGGCGCAGGTCGAGCAGCGGCTCCACCGCCCCGTCCTCCGATTCGTCGGCCCAATGAAGGCTGCCCTCCCGCTGGATCGTCTCTCGGAGCTCCTCGACATCGGTCCTGGAGTTGGGGTTCGACTGGCTCGCGAGCAGCGCCGCCGCGCCGGCAACGTGCGGCGAGGCCATCGACGTGCCCGACATCAAGCCGTATCCGGAGCCGAAGACGGATCCCGAGACCGGAAGGGTTGAGCGGATGCAGACGCCAGGGGCAGCCACGTCGACGACTCCGCCCCAGTTGCTGAAGGTCGCCAGCGTGTCGTCGCGACCACGGCGGATGTTCGTTTCGCAGGTCTGTCCAGCCGCGCCGCCCGCGAGGCCGTCGTAGTCGGCGAGCGCCGAGACCGCGAGGACGTCGGGATACTTGGCCGGGATGTATTTCGAGGTGTCGGCGTTGGCGTTGCCCGCCGCCGCGACGAACACGACGCCGGCGTCGGTGGTCGCTTCGATCGCGTCCTGCCACGCCAAGCTTTCGGCGGTCGCGCCGTAGCTCATGTTGACGACCTCGATCTCGGCCGCGTGCTCGTTGACCCAGTTGAGCGCCGCCAGGCCGCCGGAGATCACTCCAGTGGGACCTTGCCCCCCCGAGTCGCTGAAGATCTTGGCGCTCCACAGGCGCACCCCGGGCGCGACGCCGACGACGCCCTGATCGTCGTCGATCGCCCCCACCGTTCCAGCGACGTGGGTGCCATGGCCGAAGCCGTCACCGCCTTCTCCCGCCGTGCAGTCGTCGTTTTCGGCAGTCTGGTCCAACGGGTTTGCTTTGAGGCAGTTGACCCAGGCGTAGGCCGCCTGCGGGCCGCTGTTGACGTGCATGTTCAGGTCCGGATGGGTGCGATCGACGCCGCTGTCGATCACGGCGACGTCGGCGTCGACGCGAACGTCGTCGACGCCGTCGATGTCCGAGAGTGGGGTCTGGTCGGCAAACGACCTAAGCACGCCCGTTGGAACGGTCTGCGCGAACAGCTCGATCGGCCGATCCCTCTCCACGTACTTCACCTGGGGATTCCTCTCCAAGGCGGCGGCCTGACCTGGCGTCAAGTTCGTCGCGTACCCCTTGAGGGCAGCCCGGTACACATAGCGAAGCGGTGCGCTCCTTCCCTCGGTCTGCCGCTCGGCGACCGCGCCTGGACGGTCGACACCATCCTCGAGGACGACGATGTAGCCGCTCTTGGCCTCACTGCCGTTCGGTTCAGCGGCCGCCGCGCCGGTGACCATGAAGAGACTGGCACCACCCACGACCAGGAGGAGCGTCGCCGCCCACCGACCCATCGACAGTGCGGCGGCAAGCTGCCGCGTGCGTCCGAAAACCATGCGATTCCCTCCCTGTGTCGGCCCGCTGTATGCGTGACCGGTCCGACCCTGAGCGCTCCCGATGCGAGAGTTGCCGGGGTTAAATAGTGACTGTCACACTTTCTTCGATGTGACAGTTAAAGTCAACTGTTTCACCACTGCTTAACCCACCGTTAAAGGTGGACGGGGTGTTACCGGTTACGCCCTTTCCGAGCGGCCTTCTTCTGCTTTCGGCACTGCGGCTTGACGAGCGGCCTGAAGTCATGCTTTTTGCCGTTGTGGGCGCGCATGCGCACGATTGCCCGCGAGGGCTTGGCGCAGAGGTTGCGGGAGTTGACCAACAGGCCCTTCTTGCCGCCCTTCAGGGTGAGGGTGAATTTGGAGACGGCGGCGTCGGGGACGACGTCGAAGGTGTTGCGGATCTGGCCCCTGACCGAGTCGATGCGGCCTGAGACCTCGACCCCGATCTGGCCCTCGAGGTCGGCGACCATGTCGGGCAGCTTGTTGTTTGAGGAGCGCAGGTAGACGGGTCCCTGCAGGGGCGCGTCGAGCAGGGGGCTCCAGGCCCTTGCGTAGCCGTAGACCGACCCCGGCGGGCAGCTGTTTGCCGCGAACTGGACGCGGGTGCAGACCGTGCGGATGTGGCCCTGTTCGAGGAAGGCGGAGCGCGGCAGGGCAACCGAGACGCGGCCGATGTTGGCGTCGCCGGGACGAGCGTTCAGGGTGGCGCTGAGGGCGGGGAAGTCACCGCGCTTGGTGCCGCCCTTGAGGCGGAAGGAGAGCTTGGGCTTGAAGCCGAGACGCTCACAGCCGCCCACCTGGAAGCGGTTGCCGAGATCCGCCACGGCCCCGTGGCTGCCGAAGACCCTGGCGGTGATCTGCTGCTCTTCGCAGGAGGTCGGGTTGAGGGCGAAGCTCGGGCGATCGATCCTCACCCTGATGTCACGGACCCGCAGGGGGATGCCCTCGAGGATCTTGGGGAGGGGATCGGTGACCGAGGTGATCTGGGCGGTGGCGGGGTCGATGCGAAGCGCGGTGCGCACCACGACGACGCCGAGGTCGAAGGGCCCAGCGACCGCGGGGATGACGGCCGCCATCGAGAGCGGCGCGCCCTTGTAGGGGCCGGCGAGGTAGAGCTCGCCGGGGACGTAGAGCGGATTGGGGCCGGCGCCGGCGCCCGAGAGCACCGAGCCGATCCGCGAGGCAGCCGGACAGGAGGGCGAGGCCTGCTCGGCGCGCCCCCGCCTCGCCGCGGCCGCGGCAATCTGCCCCTCGGCGCAGTAGGGGATGCCGCGCAGCGACGCAGTGAAGCCCCTGGGCGTCGTCAGCTCGAGGCGATCGATCTCCTGTGCGCCGTCGGGGCGGGTCAGCTGCAGCTCGAAGGGAGCGTGGGCGCCGGCCAGCGGGTTGGCGGTGCCCGCCTGCAGGCCCAGGGAGAAGGGACGAGCGGCCGGGGACGCGGGGCAGGCAGATCCCCCCGCGCCGCTCGAGACGTCGAACTCGCCCCTGGTCACGACGACAGTGTCGGAGGCCTCGTTGGCCGACCAGGGGGTGAGCGCGGTGCGGTTGACGTGGTTGCCGCAGGTCGTCGGAGTGGCGAGCGGCGCCCCCGGGCCGCCCTTGAAGCGCAGGCTGAAGCGCGAGAAGGGCAGCTGGGGGTTGTTGAGAAAGCGCGTCGTCAGACGGCCGGTCACCGGGTCCGCCGTAACCTCGCCGGCAAGCTTGGCGATGAAGCCGCGCTTAGGCGAGCGCAGGACCGCGTAGATGGCGAGCATGCTGTCGAAGGGGTTGTCGCGCTGGGCCGCCAGGTAGACCTCGCCCGCCGGCCAGTCGGCCTCCTTCAGCAGCGGCGTCTCGATCGACACCGTGCCGACCTTGGAGGCGTCGGGGCACTCCCTGCCGACGCCGTCGTCGGGGTCGGATTCGTCGAAGCGGATCGGGGCGGGCATCGCGCCGCTCGTGGTCAGCAGGCCGATCTGCTCGGTGGTGCAGGCCTGCTGGCCGTTGGCGGCGGCCGGGTTGACCGAGACGCCCTCGGGCAGGGTGACCACCGTGTCCTTCAGGTGAGGCGTGGCGAGGCCCTCGGCGGACTTCCAGTAGGCGGTCGCGTCGGCCACGTACTGGTCGACCTCGGCCTCAGAGGCGCCCGGGGCGGGCGGGTCGAGCGGCGGGCCGGGGTTCTGGGGCACACTCAACTCCACCTCCAGGCCGGTCGGGGTGTCGGCGGCGTGGGCGGTCGGTTTAAGGGAGATGTCGGGTTTGAAGTGAGAGTCCAGCGCGTCGCAGCCGGTGATCGGCTCGGCCTGGGCTTCGTAGGTTTTGGGCTCGTTCACCCGGTGCCAGGAGGTCAGCTCGAGGGTCGTCGCCCCCGGGTCCCCGCAGCGGCTCGGATTGGCGAAGAAGGGCTTGATCGGCCCCCAGGAAGGGTCATAGGACTGGGGGTCCTGCTCGGGGTCAGGGTTGCCCTGTGCGTCGAGGCCGCTGAGGCCGGACAGCGGCAGACCGGCGAAGGATCTCGAACCGCTCGGGGTCTGCCTGCTGTGTCCTATATAGCCCGCCCGCGGCCGGTAGACATCGTGGGCTTTTGCCCAGGGGATCGACCACAGCGTCACCGTCTGCCCCAGCAGCGGCAATCCCGAGGGAATGTTCATCACGAAGCTGTCGACACCGTAGTCGCCGTCCGAGCGCACCTTGGCGTCGATTACGACATTCGTGCGTTCTACCGGGGTCCCACCGGGACTCACTATGAACTCGGCCGTCTTGCCCTCGCGCGGCTCGACGTTCCACAGCGGATACACCGTAGTCGCCACGGATTCTTCCGCCGCGGGCATGCCGAGTGAGATGATGATGTAGCCGATCTGGGTGCTCGGATGGCAGAGCGGTGGCGTGGTCTCCAAGGCTCCGGAGGGGCACTGCGGCGTCGCCTGCGGGTCGCCGGCGAAGCCCGGCGGCAGCCGCACGATTACCTGCTTGGTGTCGCCGTCGCTCTGGGCCGGGAAGCCTTTGACAAGTTCGGTCGTGCGGTTCAGCCAAAATGAAGCCGAGCCGTCAGGGTGCGCTCCCGCCTGCACGACGGGGTCGAGGCGCCAGCTCGGCTCCGAGCCGGGCTCCCACACGGTGTCGGCTGGCGGGGCGCCCGGCTCTTGGCGTGGCGTGTAGGCGGTGCCGGCATCGATGCAGGAGCCGAAGCTCGCCGGCGGCGTGCCGACGCCGCCGTTGGCGGTGCTCGGCGATTCCAGGTCGCAGGTTCCCGCCCACCAGGCCTTGGGCCCCTGCCAGGCGGCGCCGAGGGCGTCGGTGACGCCGTAGTTGTCGCCCAGGGCGGCGCTTGCCGCGGTAGGAGAGATGGCCGCGAGCGCCAGGCAGGCGGCGAGCGCGATCGTCGTCTTGGTCCTCTTCAGTGCGCTCATCGGCTCGTCCTCCGCTTGCCCTTGGCTCCTCGTTTGGCTTTCGCTCCTCGTTTCGCGCCGCAGCGCTTGCGTGCGGCGCGCTTCTTGCCGGCTTTGCTTGCAGAGCCCTTCTTGCCGGCCTTGCCCGCAGAGCCCTTCTTGCCCGACTTCTTCCTGCCGGCCGCCCGCCTGTGGCACTTGCGGCGTTTGGCCTTGCGCTCGGGCACGTTGCCCGCTCCGCGGAAGCCGCTCGAGGCGGGATTCGATCCCGACGGTGGGGTGGGCGTCTGGCCGCCGCACTCGCCGGCGATCACGTCGCAGCGGTCGGGCGGCGCCGGCGGGTCGGGCAGGCCGCCGCCTACCCGCGCGTCGTAGATGTCGTAGTCGCCGTCCTCTACCTCCCAGGGGCTGATCCGCTGGGAGGTCTGGAAGAAGACGTCCTGGCCGTCGCGGCTGTTGCCCGAGAAGTAGGCGTGGTCGTCGCTCGTGCCAGGCGAGATCAGCGAGAGGCCGCCGTTTCGCCACTCATAGACGTCCATGCGCTGGTTGGTGTCCTCGGGGACCAGCTGGAGGTAGCTCTCGAAGTAGACCGCCTTGAGGCGGCCGTCGTCGTGGAGCGCCAGGTTGGCCTGGCGGAAGCCGCCGAAGCCGATCGCGTCGCCCATCAGGGTGAGGAAGCGCGCGGCGACGAAACCGAGATCGCCGTTGCACCGCTCGATCGGCGGGGCTCCGGCGCCAAAATCGGAGTCGAAGGTACAGAAAGGCGCCTGCAGGCCTGCCGGGGGCGCCGAGATACGCGTCAGCTCGTCCGCCTCGAGGTCGAAGAGGTAGATGTCGCCTGCGTCGTCGCTGTCGTCCTCGCTCAGCTGCGCGGCCGATTCGAAGACGAGCGAGCGGCCGTCCGGCGTTCCACGCACGCAGTTGACCCCGGGCCCGCGACCCGGCCGTTCTCCGAAGGTGCTTTCCATCGGGAAGCCCGTCCTGCCAGCAACGACGGCGCAGTAGTCGATCTGCTGGGGGCTGGTCAGCGGCAATCGCGCGATGAAGCGCCAGCGCTCCGCGCCGCTCTCGTTGCCGTCATACAGGTATAGGTTGCGGGCGCTGGTGTTGGCCGGCGCGCCGCCAGCTTCGGTCGCGCCGCCGGCCGGGCTGTCGGTATCGACGCCGGCGATCGGACCCGCGGTCACGAAGTAGGCGCGCTCGCCGTCGTCGGATAGGAAGCGCAGGCTGGCGCCAAGCGTGCTGGAGTTGACGTTGGGATCGGAGGCGCCGGCCGGGCCGCCGCTGATCCGCGTCAAGGTCCCCCCGTCGGGATCGGCGCCGGGCTCCGCCGGCAGCTCGTAGCGGTAGAGGTCCCAGGAGTTCTCCGACGCCACACCGGTGGTGACGGGCCCGCTGCCGCCGGTGCCGTTCGGATCGTCGGCGGTGAGCGGCGATTTGGTGCGGAAGTAGACGATCCGCCCGTCGCGCGAGGCACCCTCGAAGACGGCCATGCCGAGCAGCCCGATCGATTGCCCCGGCACCTGGGGCCGCGAGATCCAGCGCACCGTGGCGGCTCCGTCCACCCGGCGGCGGAGGTAGAGCGGCGCCGGGCAACGGGTGTCGATGCCGACAGCGGGCCCGCTGTTGTCGTGGGTGAGCGGCGTGCAAGTGCTCAGCCCCAACCCGGGATCCGGGCTGAGGAAAAAGACCGAGCCGCCGTCGTTCGACATCGCCGTCGCCTTGCCGCTGTGAACGATGCTGGCCCCGTGGCGACTCGGCACGGAGCCCTCCTCGCAAGCCTGGACGTCGACCAGGTCGTCGGAGCTCTGTGAGGGGGTGCCGTTTTGGTCGCGACGCGGGATCAGGGTCGCTTCCCCTCCCTGTCCCGAGCACTCGTTGACCAGCTCGATATCGCCGGACCCTGGCGGTTCCTGCAGGTAGATCGTGTCGCCGCCATCCCCTCCCTCGAACTGCTGGCGGCTGGGGTCCTCCGGACCGAGCAGTCCGCGGTATGCGCCCAGGAACCCACCCCAGCGCAACATCCGCTCGCCCTCGTCGTCGATCAGCGCCTGATCGGTCGACACCTTGAAGTAGGGCAGTTCTTCCAGGTTGGGCGCCCACTCATACCAGCCCCTGCCCTGCAGGCCGCCGGTGTCGCCTCGGACGAGCGTGCTGAAGGGGGAGCCGTCGGGGGAGAAGAGCCGCGTGTTGTTGTGCCAGGCCTGCACCCCGAAGTCCCGCGACATCGCGATCGGCGTGTTGAGCCCGGCGCCACCCGTCATCGAAGGCACCACATCATGGATCGACTTCGCCTGCCAGGCGTCGGTGCCCCGGCTGATCACCACCGTGTCGGCGGTGTGCGGAAAGGCAACCCCGCCGTCCGGGTCGAGCACGCCGAGCCGCAGGTTGAAGAGGATCGACTCGCCGTCGGGGCTGGCGATGCCCGGATTTGCGAGCATCTCCACCGTCGGCTTGTTGTTGCCGGTGCGCCGGTCGTTCTTGATCGCCGGGGTAACCATCTCGTAGACGCGGCTCGAGGAGCCATCCGCGGGCGCACGGGCGACGAACGAGCGGTCGTCGCCGCAGTGGCTGCCGACGGAGTTCGTCGCGCAGACGCGGTAGTGATAGGTCGCGCCGGCCTCGAGGCCGGCGATCCGCTCTCCGACCTCGAGGGGTTTGCCGGTGACGGGAAGGGACGCGTCCGGGACCGGGACCGTCTGGCCGTAGGCCGCGGTCGGCCCGTACTCGAAGCGGTAGGTGCTCGCGAGGTTGTTGGGGTTTACCGTCCCGACCAGGATCGCTCCGCTCTCGGAGACCTGGCGCGGCACCTCGGTCGTGGCCTCCGGCGCCACGGCTGGGGTCTGGAAGGTCAGCTCAGTCGAGGTGACTTTCGGACCGCCGAAGAGCTTCTCGACGCGAATCCGGAACCGGTAGAGGGCATTTGCCTCGAGGTCCTCGGCGATCGTCTGTACCGGAGTCGGGTCGAAGCCGGTCGCCTCGCCTTCCGCGACCGTCGTCCAGCCGCTGGCGCCGTCCTTGGCGATCTCGATCGTCCACTCGGCCAGGCCCCCGTTCGCGTCAGCTTCGCCCGACAACGTCGCCTGGTGGGCGCCGACCGCGGTCGCCTCGTCGACCTCTACCGAGGGCACCGTCTGACCCACGTCGTCAAGAACCAGGGCAAGATTGAGGCCCCGCGCCGTGGCTACTGCCAGCGCATAGAGTCGATCTCCCGCACCGTCGACCGCCAAGCCGTCTATCGACCCCGGCGTGTTGGTATCGGCCAGGTGGGTCTCCACAAGGGCCCCGCTCGGGTCGAGCTCGAAGATTCGCCAACGAGGGCCTGGAGGCGCCTCACTCGACAGCAGGTCTTTGGCGACGAAGAGGTGGCCGTCCGCCGGGTTCCAGGCGATCGCGACCGAGCGGGGGACGTCGAACGTCGCCTCTGGAGCGGTGCTGAGGAGGGTGGGCGCGAAATCGATCGCGGTCAACCCGGATGGGGCGTACTTGACGACGCGCCGGTTACGGGTATCGATCACGTAGACGCCCCCCGCATCGTCGACCGCGACATCCTCGGCGGACCCGAGCTGCCCCGGATTGCTTTCGCCCTCGGTCCACTGTCCAGCCTGGCAGGCGCCCGGCGCGGTGCTCGTGCAGACCTCTAGCCCAGGCACGCCGCCCGGCACCACGTCCCAGCCGAAGGCACGGATGAAGTTGACCCCGACAACCGCGTCGCTGCCATCGAGGATGGGCTCGAATTCCTGCACGCGTCGGTTCGGCTCGTCGCCGACGACAACAGCGCCGGGATTGGGAGCGTCGGGCGACGCGATGGCGACGCTGAGCTCGGCACCGCTCCGCAGCTGCCCACCGCTGGAGCCCCTAACGCCAGTGTTGCAGCCACTCGCCGCGGTGCAGAACTCGAGTGCTTCAGCCCCCGTGTCGACGCCCCAGCCGAAGGAGCCCTGGAAGCTGCCGGTTGGTCCGAATACGTCTATCCGGGCATTGGTCGGGGAGGTGACGTAGACGTTGCCGGTAGCCGAATCCACGGCTACGTCGATCGGTCGACGGAGCTGACCGGCCGCCTCTCCCGCCACGCCTATGCGGCAATGGTCCAGCGTATTACCGGCGGTCGTGTCGCAGATCTCGAAGCCCGTCCCGTTGTCGTTCGGCGCGCCGGGATGATTGACCCCGTCGATCACGTCATAGCCCCAGCCGCGAACGAATTTGCCATCGGGCGCGAACTGCTGGACCCATGCGAGTTCGGTAACGATGTTCCGGTCGACGACGTA
>DASQDJ010000235.1:0-1788 GCA_035634215.1 Solirubrobacterales bacterium
CCAAGTTTCGCGCTGGGTGGTACTCGCAATCCGCATGCCAGGTGACTACAACCGCCTCCAGATCGAGGCGGTTGTAGGCCTCCGCCGCCAGCCGGAGGCTGCGCAAAAGGGCCGCCTGGCGCAAACGCGAACTGGGCGGCAGACGGCCGAGCAAGCGAGCGGCCGCGCCGGCGAGCCGAGGAAAGCGTATGCCCAGCCTCTGGTCCAGCGTGCGGCTCGACCGCTCATGCACCCGTAGCGTCTGGCGCACGACCTCGACATTCTGCGGCGACATCTCCACCCAGTATCCCGTCAAGCGCGACCGACCACCAAGGTGTCGCCGGGTTAGGGTGGCGGGCTTGGCGCGTCCCCTCGTCATCGCCCGCACGCTTCGCGCGCACGGGTGCTCGGCGATAGGTCGGCGGCCGGGCTGGCAGACTCCCTTCTCGTGTCGGCACACCGTCAGCTTGCTCATTTCGACGCGCCGCTCGAAGCGGTCTGGAGCTTCGTTGGCACGCCCAGCCGCTACCCGGATTGGTGGCCTCGCGTGATCGAGGTTCGCGGGGAGCAATTCGAGGAGGGCGATGAGTTCGTGCAGGTGATCAAGGATCCGTTCGGTGGGAGATCCGAGTCGAACTTCCTGCTCGAGCGACGCCAGGATCTACACGAGATAAGGATGAGCTGCGCGCGCACCGGGATGTACGCGGACTGGCTCCTCACGACCGCGCAGGGTGGGACGTTCGTCGAGGTGGAGATGGGCATGCAACCCCGCCGGGTGGGCCAACGGCTGTTCGACCGGACCGTGGGTGAGAGCTACTTTCGCCGCTGGACGAGTCAGTCGCTCCACGGCCTGCGTGAAGCGCTGCTGCGCGGAGGATAAGGCGACGAAACGTAGCGGCAGGGCGCGCCTTCACCGAGAGTCGGCGTCGACCAGGGTCCTCGCGCGCTCCGCTAGATGCGCCACGCCCAGTCGTTGCCACTCCAAGCCGGCAGCGTCCAGCAAATGTCGGGAGCGAGCCGGGTCGTGCTCGCGAAGGCGGAGGCCGGCGACCAAGCCGCAGCGGGCGGCCTCGAGGGGGCGGCCGAGCTCGGTCCATAGCGACCCCGCGTCGGTGAGAAAAGTGACCGCATCCTCCGGATCCCTGGCCGCGGCACCATGCGCTTCCATGACCGCAGCCTTGCCGATCGGATACTTGAGCGGCTCTGCGAGGTTCTGACACTCGGCTGCCGCCTCCCGCGCCTCGTCGCCGCGCCCGTCCAGCGCCAGGACCACCGAGCGCAGCGCGACCGCCTGCACCAGCTGCGCGGCCAATCCGGCCCGCTTGCAAACCTCGACGGCTTGTTCGAGAACCGCTACCGCGCCGCGGTATGCGCCACCATCGCGCAGCACGAGCGCCAGGCCGTAGAGGGACTGGAATGAGAGCTCGGACCATCCCACTTGCTCCGCCAGGCCGTGCGCCTCGCGGAAGCGTCGCTCGGCGCCGTCCAGGTCACCGTCCCGCCACTCCAGCAGGCCCTGCAGCGCATAGGGCGCGCAGAGTTTGGACACAAGGCCCTCGCGCTCGGCGATCTCGGTGCTGGCGTCGCTGGAGCGCAGCACCTGGTCCCAATCCGCCCGGTAGGCGGCCAGCTGAGCCACCGCCGCGTGCAGCTCGACCTGGCTCGGCAGATCTCCCACCCGCTTCGCCAGCTCGAGCGCCTCGAGGTAAGCATCCTCCGCGCCGCGAGCATCGGCCTGCGAGAGCTCGAAGTGCCGGCCGAGTGCGAGCAGGGCGACGATCGTCTCCCCAGGATCCAGACCGCGGGCGA
>DASQDJ010000236.1:0-4056 GCA_035634215.1 Solirubrobacterales bacterium
CGCCGCGACGAAGGCGCCGTCGGCTTCGAACTGCTGGATGCGCCCTGGCATCAAGTTATCGGCGAAGGACGTCCCGGGGTCGATGACGAACACATCGCCGGTCGGCTGGTGGATGGCGAGACCCGTTCCGTCTTTGAAAGCGCGGCTGATGCCACCGCCCGCCGTCGTGAAGCCCGGGCTCGCCTTGCAGTCCGAGGCGACGTTGCCGTCGTCGACGTCGCAGATCTCGAAGCCTGCGCCGGGGACGGTCGTCGTGATTTCCACATACTTAGTGGGGGTTGGTTCCGACGTAAACCTGCCCATCAACTGCGGAACGTCGACGTTGGCGAGGCCGCCCTTGAAGTCGATCGTCCAGGGACCGCCCACGCTCGAGCCACCGCCCAGGTTCGACGAAGTCACCTCGACATTGCCGGAGCCGATCGGTCCGTAGGCTTCGAGCGCCGCCTGGACCTGGGACGCGGAGGCGTTATACGGAATGGGGACCGTCCCCGGCGGACCCGACCTGAAGCTCAGGATGAAATCTCTTTTTTCCTGCGCGAAGCTCGAGTCGAGGCTGACCGTCTGCTGCTCGCTGCCGGGAACGTCGTTGGGCTGGCCGGCTTTGATCACGTCCCAGCCCCACGCCCGCTCGAACGTTCCGGCCGCCGAGAAGACCTGAACCCGGTTGTTGAGGGTGTCACGGACGTAGACGTCCCCGGTCACCTGGTTGACGCCGATTCCCGTCGGCCCGTTCAGAGCGCCGCCTCGGGTCTCGCTGGTCGAGCCTTTTCCGCAGGCGTCGGAGGGAAAGCCCGGCCGGGGGCAGAGGTCCCCGCCGGAGGTCAGGTTGACGCCGGCGCCGAAGGTGAAGCGGAAGGAGTCGTCGGGGCCGAATACCTGAATCCGGTGGTTTTCAACATCGGTGACGTAGCGGTATCCGTCCACGGAGGAGCCGAAGGGATCGACGGCGCCATCGGCGACCGTCGCGTAGTTGACCGCGATGTCCGCCGGCTCATCGAACTGACCGGCTCCGGTCCCGCTCGCGCCGAACAGGTGGTCCCCGCCCTTGCCGGCCTGCGCAGATACTGGAAGGGCGAGCGCGAGGGCGGCAAGCAAAGCCGCCGCCAGCACCATTCTCTTCCCCGAGCCGCTGTTCCTCATCGTCGCTCCCCTCATGGCTGCCTCAGGCCTCGATTCGACCTAAAGGTGCTGAACGGCGCACTTCTTGATCGCCTTCTGCTTGCGCTTCCTGGCTCCGGCCTTCGCCCTGGCCTTTGCCTTGCCGCTCTTCCTAGCGGCTGCCCTGTTCGCCTTAGCGAACGCCTTGCCGGCCTTCTTCGCGCAAACCTTGTAGGCAGCGGGGTTGCGACCGTCGCCATTCGCGCAGAGCGAGGGGTCGGTCGCGCAGGTCGCGGGCGGGGGAGGCGGCAGTGGGCAAAGCGCGGGGTCGGTTGCGCAGGTCGGCGGTGGCGGCGGCGGGCAGAGTGACTGATTGGTCGCACAGGTGTGAGCCAGGGTCGTGAACTGTGCCGGCGTCCCGTCGATGGCGCTCCCGTCGGCGCTCGTGGCCCGCAGGCGAACGTGGTAAGTCGTGTTGGCGCTGAGGCCGCTGAGCTGGGAGCTGACGGCGACCGGGTCGGCTCCCGAGCCCGGGGCCGAGCCGCACTGGGCGTCCGCCGGGTTGGTGAACCCGTTCGCCTGGAACTCCGCATCGCTGACGTACTCGAACACGCAGTTCGCCGCATTGACGGCGACGCCGTTCGGATCGACGGTCCCGTTGAGCATCGCGCCGGTCTGCGAGATCGAGCTGGCGGCGCCGGTCTCGACCGTCGGCGGCGTCAGGGCCAAGGTGCTGAACGCCACGTCGTCCCCATCGTCCGTCCCCTCCGAGTTGGTGGCGGTGACGCGGAACCGATAGGCCGTCCCCGCGGTGAGGCCGGTCACGGAAGCACTCACCTCTTCGTCTTCGTTGCCGAAGACCGGATCGACATCGCACGGGACCGCCGTCGCGCCCGCGAAGCCATCGGTCTCGAACTGGGTCTGGGTGACGTACTCGAAGTCGCACTCGGCGTCGGCGTTCCTGGCGTTGACCGTTCCGCCGAGCGTGGCGGTCGTCTTGGTCAAGTCGGATGCGGCCCCGGTCGTCGCCTCGGGGGCCAGCACCGGTTCGAAGAAGTCGATGTCTTCATCTGCCGGGTCCGCGAGATAGAGGCGACCGGTCGCCGGATCGACTGCGACCACCGGATACGGCAGCGTGCCCTCCGCTTCGCCGAAGGTGTCGAGCAGCGTGCCGGCCGAATCGTATGCGTGGACGACCGTGCTCGGTTCGAACGTCATGTCGACGACGAAGACGTTGTCCGTGGCGAGGTCGACGGAGACGCTGCCTTTCGGGTCGGTGCCGCTCCGGAGGACCGAGAGGAAGGTTCCCGCTGAGCTGAATTTCTGCACCCGCCCGCCTTCGGCTGCGTCGACGACGTAGACGTTGCCGGCCGAGTCGATGGCTACGCCGCTCGGATCGACCAATGCGTTGGCGCCGGTGCCGTTGATCGAGAGCGCCAGGTCTCCGTCAGGCTCGAAGACCTGGACGGTGTCGGTGGCGTTATTCGGGTAGTAGATGTTGCCGGTCGAGCCCGCAGCGATCCGCGGGATGGGCGGAAAGTCCCCTTCGGTGGAGATCGTCACGGGGATCGGCGTGCCGACGGGGGTGCCCGTCGGGCTGAAGGCTTGGATTCGAGCACCTCCGGCAGTGCCGAGGAAGTCGCTGTCCAGCGCATAAACGGTGCCGGCATTGGACGCTCCGGAGGGGGAGACGGCGACGCTCGTGTAGTTCCCCGAGCCAAACGTCCCCTGGGGAGCGTTGAGGGAGTCCCAGCGACCGATAGCGCCGGGGGCGAAGACTTCGACCTCGGTTCCTTCGATGACTTCCGTCGTACGTTTCATGAAGAGGCTCCCGTAGAGATCCCCGTCGGCGGGATCGACGGCAACCCCGCTAACGAAGATCGCGCCTTCCTGTTGGGCGGAGAACGATCCGGCCGGGATCCAGCTGTCAGCCCGTGCCGTGCCAGCATGAGCAGCGAGGACGAGGAGAACGGCGACCAGCGCTCCGAGAAAGCGGGCGGCCGTTACCCAGCCCCCGGTCGACATCAACGCGGACGATCCACCAATTGCGCTCAAGGCTGTCTCCTCCATCCCGTGAGCCTCTCTGCCGGCCGCCCCCCTGGCGGCCCCCTTTCGAAGCTCTGTTGTCTCCCTGGATCTCGCGCCCGTCTCAGGAACGCGGTGCGATCACCATAAACAACAGGCTTTTTATTGTCAAGGGGAGTGTTTCTGTGGAGAAGCTAGGTGTCTCTGAGGCGCGCGGCCTCCTCAACGCCGAGATAGGGGCTGAGGACGAGCTCGACGAGGTCCGGCAGGAGGGCGTCCAGCTCCTCGCCCCGGCCGGCGCTGATCTCGCGGACGATCAGCGAGACGATGCCGCCGACCAGAGTTTCCTCGGTGACCTCGGGCAGCGAGCGCTCGCCCTCCGCACGGGGGCGCCCCTCGCGCAGGATCCCCGCCAGACGGCCCAGCGTCTCGCGGTGGCGGGCGGCGATCTCGCCTCCGGCGGCGATCGGCTCTATCACGCAGAGGCGGGCGAGCTCCGGCTCGGCCCGGAAGAAGCTGAGCATCGTCGCCAACGCCGCGCGCACCTGCCGCGGCCAGTCCTCGAAGGAGGCGGCCGCGGCGCGCATCGAGTCGACGACGTGGTCGGCGACCATCTCGTACGCCCCGAGGAAGCAGGCTTCCTTGTCGGCGAAGTGCTCGTAGAAGGTGCGGCGCGAGACGCCGGCCGCTTTCGTGATCTTGGCGACGGTGGCGCCGTTGTAGCCGTGCTCGCCGACCACGTCGACCAACGCCGTCAGGATGCGCTCGCGCTGGTTGCGCTCGACGAACTCGCGCGGCAGGCCGTGGCGGCCGGCCGGCAGCCGGGGTGCTCCCTCTGCCATGCGCCGACCTTAATGCAGCGGCTGGACCGCGAGCTCGCCCTCCGCGACTTCGGCCACGAGGTAGGGCATCACCGCCATGTAGATCAGCTCC
>DASQDJ010000237.1:0-12409 GCA_035634215.1 Solirubrobacterales bacterium
ACCGGCGGCGTGGACTTCGACGACCAGGGCGCGGCCGATCTCGGGCTGCGCGTCGAGCAGCTCGAGGACGGCGTCCAGCCCGGCCCGCAGCTTGCTCCGCCAGTCCCGGTGCTCCGCCGCCGCGGCGCTCGCGAGCGCTTCCAGCCGGGCGACGCCCGCCTCGAAGGCATGGCGGAAACAGGCGTCCTTATCGGGAAAATTGTCGTAGAACGCCTGCCGATAGAGGCCGGTGCGGTCCAGGATCGTGCGTACGGAGGTCGCGTCGTAACCGTTCTCGCCGACCTCCTCGAGGATCCCGAGGAGGATCTTTTCCCGCTTCGGCGGCCCCGACAGGGCGAGCATCCCCGCGCCCGGCGACATGTCGACAGGGTTCGTCGGAGCGGTCCCCTCTCCCCCTGGCTGGACCTTTGCCACGCCCTGCTTCCCCATCGAAACCCCTCCTGTCAGGTCGAGGGAACAGGTTGTCTAGACTGCGGAAATGTATCGGTATCTCGCCCATACGTCCAGCTTGAATCTCATGAACCGGGGAGTACAGTGGCTGCCGTGACCGACCGCGTCACCCAGGTGAGGAGACCCCGTCCGGGGCAGCACTCGCTGCCCCGTGAGTTCATCGCCCAGCACCAGCGCGCCCGGATCGTCGCCGCGCTGGCCGAGGAGACGGTGGACAAGGGGTACCGCGCGGTGACGGTTGCCGACATCGTGCGGCGCGCCGGGATCGCCCGCAACACGTTCTACGAGAACTTCTCCTCGAAGGAAGACTGCTTCCTGGCGGCTTCGGAGTTCGCGGTCAAGGAGGCGCTTCGCCGCGTCGTAGACGCCGCCAGCAAGGTGGACAGCTGGCCGGCCCGCGTCAACGCCGGCCTCGCCGCCTTCCTCCGCTACGTCGCCAGCGAGCCGGCCCTCGCGAGGACCTGCATCGTCGAGGCGCTCTCGGCGGGCCCCGCCGCGGTCGACCGCTACGAACGCTCGATCCAGGCCTTCGTGCCGCTCTTCCGCATGGGCCGCAAGGTCTCGCCGCAGGGCGAGGAGCTGCCGGCGACGCTCGAGGAGACGATCGTCGGCGGCCTCTTCTGGATCCTCTACCAGCGAATCGTGATGGGCCAGGTCGAGCAGATCGAGGAGCTGCTTCCGGAGCTGGTCGAGTTCTCGCTGACCCCGTACATCGGCGCCGAGGCCGCGAAGCGGTCGGCCGCCGAAGCGCCACCACCCACCGCGACGGCAAGTTGACCAGGGCAGGGACCGGGGGTCTCATGCGCTAGTGCCGGCCACGGAGACCCGCGAGCGCACCGGCGCCTCCGAGCGCGCCGCCATCGTCGCCGCGACGATCGAGCTCGCCGCCGAGCAGGGGTACGGCGAAACGACGGTCGAATCGATCCTGGAGCGCGCCGAGCTGGACCGCGCTGCCTTCGACCGCCACTTCCGCGGCAAGTACGACTGCTTCCTCTCCGCCTGGCAGGAGATGAACGACGAGTGCCTGGAGGCGATGGTCGTCGCCTACGAGGGTGAGGAGGAGTGGCCCGACCGGCTGCGCGCGGTCGCCTACGAGATCGTCGCCGGGATGCGCCGCGACCCGAGCCGCGCCTGCTTCGGGGTCGAGGTGCTCGCGGCCGGCGACGCCGCCCGCGCTCGCCGCGACATGACGATGCGGGTCGTCGCTTCGCTGATCGACGCCGGCCGCAAGGAGCTGGACGACCCCGAGTCGGTCCCCCACACGACCGCCGAGGCGCTCGCCGGCTCCGCCTACGGCCAGATCTACTCGCGGGTCGTCCGGGGCGACGCCGAGGAGCTGGAGAGTCTCGTGCCGCAGCTGATGTGCGCCGCGGTGATGCCCTACCGGGGGAGGGAGGCGGCGATGGCCGAGCTGAGTCGCGATTCTGGGGCTTCCGCACGATATGGTCGCGGTGTGGCACGCAAGCGAGCGACGAAAAGCACCTCGAAATCGCGCAAACGCGACGCCGGGGTCGACGAGTACCCGCCCGAGCTAGCGCGCCTGCCGCCCGGCCGCCACGGCCTGCCTCGCGAGTTCGTCGCCCACAACCAACGCGAGCGGCTGATCGCCGGGATCGCCGAGGCGATCGCCGAAAACGGCTACTCGGGCACGACGATCGCCCACATCACCCGCGCCGCCGCCGTCTCCCGCCGCACCTTCTACGAGCACTTCCCGAGCAAGGACGACTGCTTCGTCGCCGCCTACGAGGCGGTGATGGGCGAACTGCAGGAGCGCGTGACGGAGGCGTTCGACGGCGAGGAGGACTGGCCGCAGGCGATCAAGGCGGGGATCGCCGCGATGCTCGAGTTCCTCGCCTCGGAGCCGAACCTGGCCCGTCTCTGCATGGTCGAGGCGCTGGTCGCCGGACCGGTCGTGGTCGAGCGCTACGACGCCGCGATCCAGAGCTTCGTCCCCTACTTCAGGGAGGGCCGCGAGGGCCGCTCGCCCGAGGTGCTCTCGCGCCTGTCGCCGACCACGGAGGAGGCGCTGGTCGGCGGCATGGTCTCGCTGATCTCGCGCCGCATCATCGCCGGCAAGACCGCCAAGCTCGAGGAGCTGCTGCCCGACTTGGTCGAGTTCACGCTCACCCCGTACCTGGGTAGCGCCGAGGCTTCGAAGGTCGCGCAGGGCTGAGCTAACAGCTCCGCTGCAAAGCAACATTCAAGGTCGCCGACACCAAACGTCGGCGACGTTCCCTGTCGGTAACCTCTTCTCGTGTTCGTGAACCGAGTCGAGGAGCTCGCCCTCCTCGAGGCATGGTGGAAGCGGCGCGGCGCGGCGCTCGGGGTCGTCTGGGGCCGACGACGAGTCGGCAAGACGGCTCTGATGCAGCACTTCGCCGCCGACCGCCCCGCCATCTTCCACACCGGAGGCGGCAGACCGGCTGCCGACGAGCTCGAGGCGCTGGCGCGAGCCGCGACGCCGCTGTTCGACGATCTGCCGCGCGACCTCGGCGCCCGCCCGTTCAGGGACTGGGACGACGCCCTCGAAACGTTCGCCCTGGCGGCTGCCAAGCGGCCGCTCCTGGTCGTTCTCGACGAGTGGCCGGCGCTGGTCGAGACCACCCCCGAGCTGCCGGCCCTCCTGCGCGCCGCGTGGGACCGGCTCCAGTCGCGCACGAAGCTGAAGCTCCTCCTCTGCGGGTCCGCGGTCCGCACCATGGAGGCGATGCAGGAGGAGCGCTCCCCTCTCTACGGTCGCCTCGATCTCGCCCTTCTCCTTCACCCCTTCCGGCCTCACGAGGCGGCCCAGATGCTGCCAAAGCTCAGTCCGCCCGACCGGGCCCTCGTCTGGGGCCTGGTAGGCGGCATGCCCCTCTACCTGCGCTGGTGGGACCAGGCCGCGACCGTCCGCGCCAATCTCGCCCGCCTCGCCTGTACGCCCGGCGGGCCGCTGCTCACCGAGGGGCAACTCGTGCTGGCGACCGAGGCCGACGGCGGCGACCTCGCCCGGCAGGTTCTCTACGCGATCGCCGCGGGGCGGACGAAGTTCAACGAGATCCAGGACAGCGTGCGCGCCGACCCCGGCCGCACGCTCGACCGCCTCGTCGCCCTGCGCCTGGTCGAGCGCCTGGTTCCGGTGACTGAGGATCCGAGGCGGACTAGGCGCCGCGTCTACCGGATCGCCGACAACTTCCTCGCCTTCTGGCTCGGCCTGCTGGACCGCTACCGGCCGGAGATAGAGCGGGGCCTTGGCGGGAGCATTCTCTCTGTCCTGCTTCGCTCCCTGGACGATCGCATGGGTGGGCCGTGGGAGGAGGCGTTTCGAGACCACCTGCGCCGGCGCGCCGCGGCTGGCGAGCTGGGCGACGTCGTCGCGATCGGGCCGTTCTGGACCAGCGCCAGCGACCCGGCGGAGATCGACGCGGTAGCCCTGGCGGGGCGGAGCCGGGAGGCGGTCCTGCTCGGCGAGGCGAAGTGGGCGAAACGGGTGAGGGCCGAGCCGCTCGTCGCCGAGCTGCGCCGCAAGGCCGCCGCTGTGCCGAAGCTGGTGAGCGAGCCGCGCTACGCGGTCGCGGCGCGCGAGCGGGTCGACAGCGCCGACGGCGTGCTTGCCGTCACCGCCGCCGAGATCTTCTAGCTGTCCTCCCCGAAGAGCTGCAGGAAGGCGAGGCGGGTGAGGTCGGGGAGCAGTCGCTCGACATCGGCGCCGCGCCCGGCGGCGATCTCGATGCAGAGCGATTCCTCGATCGCGCCGAGCACGAAGCCGGCGGTGGTGGGAGTGGCTGACGGGCGGGCGCCGGGCTCGCCGCGGGCGCCGTCCAACGCGGCGACGACCCGCTCGGTCAGCTCCTGGTGCTTCTCCCAGACCGCGCCACGGGCGGCGCGCACCTCGACCAGGAGCGCCTTCGCGATCGCCGGCTCGGCGGCGGCGCCGCGCAGCAGCTGGGCGAGCCCGGCCTCGAAGCCGGACCGCCAGGAGGGCGCGGAGCGAAAGGCTTCGCCGACCTGCGCGGCGGCGCGCTCCATCCTCGCCTCGTAAGCCCACGCGAAGCAGGCGTCCTTGTTGCCATGCCGGTGGTAGAGGCTCGCCTCGGCGATCCCGGCCCGCTCGGCCATCTCGCGGACCGTCGCCTTGGCGAAGCCGCGCTCCCCGACCGTGGCGAGGACCGCGTCGCGGAGCTCCGCCTCGGAGTCCCGTTCGGCCAGCGCCTCCCAGGAGCGGACCTCGCGCAGCGGACCCAGGGCTTCCATTCAGGACACCATAGCTTACGTTTGGGAACTTTCACCACTTCATATACCAGTTTCGTACCAATGGGAACCGGCGCTATCCTGACTCTGTGCGTGCGCTGCCCGGAAAGGCCTCGCGTCAGCCTCCCGGCCCAGAGCCGGTGACGCGGGACGCCGCCGCGGCCGATCAGCGCCGGCGGATCCTGGAAGCCACCGCCGAGCTGGTCGCCGAGCACGGCTACCAAGAGACGACGATCGAGATGATCGTCCGCCAGGCGAAGGTCGGCTACGCGACCTTCTACAAGCACTTCGCCGACAAGGAAGCCGCCTTCCTGGCGCTGCTGGAGACGGCGATGGCCGGGACCGCCGAGCGCGTCGAGGCTGCCTACAAGCGCGAAGAAGGGCCATGGGCCGACCGGGTCGGCGCGGCACTCGGCGCCCTCTTCGCGGAGATCGCCGACCATCCGAGCGTCGCCCACGCCTGCCTCGTCGACTCGCTCACCGCGGGCGAGAAGGCGGTCGACCTGCACGAGGCGGCGCTGAAGCGGCTGGCGCGGCTGCTGCGACCGGGTCGCGAGCTCAGAGAGCACAAGGCGACGCTGCCCGACAGCCTCGAGGAGACGCTCGCCGGCGGCGTCGTGTGGGTGCTGAACCAGCGCCTGCTCGGCGGCGAAGTCGAGGCGATCCGGGCGCTGCTGCCCGAGAGCCTCGAGTTCCTGCTGCGACCCTACGTCGGCGAGGACGAAGCGGCGCGCGAGGCCAGCGAAGTCGCCGAGTCGATCTCCGCCGCCTGAGCAGGGGCGGGGGATGGCGCGCGAAGAGCTCGGCCCGCTCCCGGCCGGCCGCCACGGCTACAGCCGCGAGCAGGTCGCCCACCACCAGCGCGAGCGGCTGATCGCCGGCCTCGCGACGGCGGTCGCCGAGAAGGGCTACGCGGCGGTGACCCTGACCGACATCACCCGCCAGGCGCGAGTCTCCCGCCGCGTCTTCTACGCGAACTTCGAGAGCAAGGAGCAGTGCTTCCTGGCGGCCTTCGAGGTGGTGGTCGCGCACCTCGGCGACCTGATCGCCGCGGCGGTGGACGGCGTCGAGGAGTGGCCGGCCCGCGCGATCGCCGCCGCCCGCGCCGTGCTCGGCTTCCTGGCCTCCGAGCCCGACCTGGCTCGGCTGCTCTTGGTCGAGTCGCGCGGCGCCGGGGCGCCGGTCCAGGCGCGCTTCAACGAGGCGGTCGCCGAGCTGAAGCCGCTGCTCGCGGAGGGTCGCGCGGAGCGCGACGGCGACCGCCCTCTCCCCGCTTCGACCGAGGACTCGATCCTCGGCTCGGTCGTCTCGCTCGTCTTCCGCGAGGTCGCGGCGGGCGACGCTGAGCGGCTGGAGGATCTGCTGCCCGAGGTGGTCGAACTCGTCCTGGCGCCATATCTGGGCCAGGACGGCGCCTCGCGCCGCGCCCGTTCGCCCGCGTAGACGGCGCGGAAGCATAGCCACCGAAGTTCTTGATTTCAGGAACTTCACCCTTCTCTCAGGAATTCGCGCTTGACACAAACACGCGGGTTTGCTTAGCTGACGGGACCGGCGGTACCGTCAACACCCTCTGGGAACTGACGACACCCGACGGAAGAAGTCCAGGGAAACGACTTACAGGGACCACATAGCTGAGCTTCACGAGGGGTCGCGGGAGGCGGCCGGCAGAGGGGCTCACGGGACAAGGAGAAGAGATTTTGATGTTCTCGTCATTCCGCAACCGCTTCGGGATTCCGGGCGTGATCTCCGTGATCGCCCTCGTCTTCGCGATGATCGGCGGCGCCTACGCCGCCAACGACTCCGGCGACGGCTCCAAGGCCTCCGCCTCGGCCAAGAAAGGCAAGAAAGGCCCACGCGGCCCGAGGGGCAAACAGGGCCCAGCCGGCCCGCAGGGACCTGCCGGCCCGCAGGGCCCCGCTGGAGCACAGGGCCCCAAGGGCGACGCCGGGGCGCCTGGCGCTGCCGGCAAAAACGGCGCCCAGGGCCTCCAGGGCCTGAAAGGCGCCACGGGCGCCACTGGTGCGACTGGCGCAACCGGAGCCCCTGGCTCCACGGGCGCGACCGGCTTCAGCGGCTTCACGGCGACGCTGCCGAGTGGGCAGACTCTGACGGGCGCCTGGACGACGGCGGGAATGCTCAAAAGCGGCGAATCGGCCCAAATCCCCCTGTCATTCCCGATTCCCCTCGCGGCCACGGTGCCCGAGGAGAACGTTCACATAGTGCCGCCGCAGACGACGGCGCCCGAGGGATGCACTGGCGGAACCCCTGCCGCGCCGAAAGCAGACTCGGGGCACCTCTGCATCTACGCACAGGTGCTCTCCAACGCCGACTTCGCGGGCCCAGCTCCCATTTTCCCGCCGGTCTCGGAGCCCGGGACCAACATGCAGCCGGGAGCGGGCACCACGGGGGCCCTGGTCTGGATCTCCGCCACCGAAGACCCTTCCACCGCGTGGGGGACCTGGGCGGTAAGCGCTCCGTAACGAGCCAGTCGTCTCCACTGCTCTGGACACACCTGCTCCGGAGCAGTGGAGATCCATCTCTCACCTTCACTCCATGGGGGCACCGATGCAAAGCGAGAATCGCACCAAGAACCGAAATCACGTCCAACGGGCGCTTTTCGCTCTCCTTCTGCTTGGAGTCATCGGACTTGGCGCTGCCTACGCGCAGGCCGACACGGAGATCATCCGTTCCGTGGGGGGTCAGAATCCGCCCTTCGGCGGGGAAATAGGCGCCGCGGCGGTCGATCAGCCCTCCGGTGACCTCTACGTCGCCGACGAGGCGAATGGAAGGGTCCACCGGATCGCCTCGAGCGGCGAGTTCGAGCGCCTCTGGGGCCTCGACGTCGTCGTGCCGGGTGGGACGGGGGACACGGGTCAGCAGCGCTTCGAGATATGCACCGTCGCCCAGGAGTGCCAGCCCGCACCCCATCCCAATGTGTGGGAACTGAGCTACCTCCCCGAGCGCGAACTTCGTTATCCGCAGGCCATTGCGGTCGACCCCGGTGGCAGTTCGGTGTATGTCGGCGACGATCGGTGGCGAGTCCAGAAGTTCTCGAGCGACGGGGTGTTCCTGCGCTCCTGGGGAAGGGGAGTGGGGGCTCGCAACGAGACCCAGCGCGTCACCAAACCGCCGTTCGCACCCACCTTCACTCTTACCTTTAAAGGCGAGACCACCGCGCCCATCCCTGATCAGGCGAGCGGGCAAGAGGTAGCCAAAGCGTTGGAGGACCTCCCGAGCATCAAACACGGCGAGGTCGAGGGAGCGGGGATGCACGGCATCTCGGTAGTCGAGTTCGTGAACGGGCTCGGAGGGACGGACCAGCCGCAGATGACCGGATCCGGCAGCACGGGAGTGACCACTCTCGTCGACGGCGCCGGCTCCGCGACGCCGGACCTCTGCACCGTCGAAGCTGACTGCGAGAGAGCGACGGAAGGGGCCGCGGGCGGACAGTTCGCGGATGTCTCAGCCATTGCCGTCGCGCCGGCCGGCTCGCCCAGTGCCGGCAACGTGCTCGTCGGCGACATGCGACGGATCCAGGAATTCGATCCGTCGGGCTCGTTCGTGCGGGCCGTCGGCTGGGATGTCGTGCGCCCCGGGGGGGCCGGCAACATCGCGAACAACGAGGTTCAGTCGGTCTCCGTGGACGCCACGGGAGGCACGTTCCGCCTCCTCACCGACTGGCAGGACTACAAGAACCAGTACTTGGGAGTCTTCGTCGAGGCAACCGGTGGAACGTTCATCATCTCCCTGCGCGGGCAGTCGACCGCTCCGATCGCCTACGACGCCGCCCCGGGGGTCGTCGAATCGGAGCTCGAGGCCCTACCAGACGTCGAATCTGACGGGGTCGCCTCGGTGAGCAGCCCGGCGCCGGGGACCTGGAACGTCGTGCTGACCGAATCCGGCGGCTGGCGCCAGGGCGCGGGAGCCGCCGAAGTCAACGGCGCCGGCCTGACCGGCCCCGCTCCCCACGCCCACATCGACCGGCGCGCCGTGACCGGGCCGATTGCCGCAAACGCGACGGCGGCAGAGGTCGATGGCGCGCTGGAGGTGCTCCCCAGCACCGGTGTGGGGACCGCGAACGTGAGCGGTCCGGCCGGGGGCCCCTGGAGCGTGGAGTTCACCGGGGCGCTCGCCGACCGTGACGTCCCGCAGTTGCTCACCAGCGTCGTCGGCCTCACGGGTGGGGCCCAGGCCGCAACCGTCACGACTCCGACGACCGGTGGAGCGTTCGAGGTATGCACGGTCGCGGCGGAGTGCAAGATGGGCACGGGGGGCGACGAGGTCGGCCAGTTCTCGTGGGTCGGCAGCCTGGCCGTCGACTCCACCGGGGCGATCTATGCGGCTGACGTCGTTAATCCCGACCGAGGGCCTGGCCTGCGGGTCCAGAAGCTCGCGCCCGACGCCGGGCCGCTGGGCATCGTGCCGGCTGAGTTCGCACCCGGTTTGCTCAACGCCACGACCGAGGCGAATGGCCCCCGCTACGTG
The DNA here is from genome assembly GCA_035634215.1 of Solirubrobacterales bacterium. Lineage (GTDB taxonomy): Bacteria > Actinomycetota > Thermoleophilia > Solirubrobacterales > 70-9 > VRUE01. The sequence continues at coordinate 9,166 of DASQDJ010000237.1, forward strand.
GCGGTCGGGGGCGACGACAACGTCTTCGTGGCGAAAGCGGGAATGGTGCGCGAGCTCACGAGCAGCGGCGTGGAGGCTCCCGACAGCCCGCATCTCGCCAGCGCCAGCCTGGGCGACGGCACTGGCGACAGCTCAGCGGGCATCAAGGGTCTCGTCGTCAATCGGGCGAGCGGCACTGTCTACGTGCTCGGCGGCGGTCGTATCTACGAACTCGGCTCCCTCGAAGCGCCGACCGTAGCGCTGGAGGCCTCCAACCTCGGCCCCACCGGCGTGACGCTCAACGGCCTGGTGAATCCGCGCGGGCCCGGTGGGACCGACGGGGTTCGGACCTCTTACCGCGTCGAGTACCGCGCGCAAGGGGAGACGGAGTGGGCCACCGCGGGCGACGTAGCGGACGCCGGCAACGGCTTCACCGACGTGCCGGTCAGCCGTCAGCTCACCGGCCTGTCGCCTAACACCGCGTACGAAGCGCGGCTCGTCGCCATCAAGGCAGGGACCCCGGGCGCCGTAACGCCGGTGGTCTCCTTCACGACGCCGCTGTCCGTCGATCCGCCGACGGTCACGGTCGTCGCTCCACAGGACCGGACCGAGACGTCGGCCACCCTGAACGCCTGGATCGACCCCAACTTCTCGCCGACGAAATATCGCTTCGAATACGGGCCGACCGCCTCCTACGGTGCGGTCAGCCCGGAAGTGGACATCGGCAGCGGCGGCTCCTTCGTGCAGGTGACGCTGCCGCTCACCGGCCTGGAGCCCGGCACCGAGTACCACTTCAGGGTCGTCGCCGAGAACGGAAACGGCGTGACCGAGAGTGAGGATCGCGTGTTCGTCACTCGGTCCGCGGAAGCGCCGCCTGTCCGCGGCTACGAGATGATCACGCCCCCCTTCAAGATGATGCGAGGGGCGGTCGACGGCGGTGGGCCGGACGGCTACAACGCAAACCCCGGCCTGGCGTCGCTCGACGGCGAGAAGGTCCTCTGGAATCTCGACGTCTTCCCCCTGACCGACGAGGTGGCCTCTCCCTTCAGCGGAGATCGCCGGGTGATCAGCCGCACCCCGATCGGGTGGCAGAACAGGACCCTCCTGACCCAGCCGATGGTGCCTGGGGCCGGAACTCGCATGACCTCTGCCATGTGGACGGCCACCTCGGGCGACTTCTCCGCCTTCGCATGGGAGATAGGCAATGCGGGCGACCAGCAGGGAGCCCTCCTGCCGACGCCGGGCGACAAACCGTTGCGGTTCTACACCCGCCGTGACGGCACCGGTACGAATGGATTCACCGGCTGGCTTTCCAATACCGACACGCAGGTCGCCGACCACGGGCTGGAGCAGTTGACGGACATGACGATCTTCAACGACGAGGGAAGCTGGATGGCGCGCTGGGGTCATTACCGTGGGGTCGCCGAGCAGCCGCTGACCCCGGGCGATGACGATCCCAGCGATCAACAGCAGCTCTTCGGGCCAAGCGGTGGCTCGACGGCTTATCTCCAAGGCGATCCCCCGAATGGAGCGATCGACCTGATCGGCGAGTGCACCGGGTTGTCGGGCGGCGGCACCGATCCCGCTGAGGTTCCGACCCAGCTGCCCACTCGCTCCGGCTCGGGGCTGCCGACTGACACGCTGACGACCCGGGCCTGCGCCGAGGGGACCCTGACGAGCCCGCGAGGCGCGGCTGTGGGGGGCAACTCGGGCACGGGCGTTGGAGCTGGACCGTCGATAACGGCGATGTCCCAGGACGGACGGCGCATCTTCTTCGCGAGCCCCGATCCGGAGGCGGCGGAGGTGCCCGCGTCATGCGCGACCGCGACCGACTCTGGCACGGACTGCCCGCCCCAGCTCTTCGTGCGGCAGTACGACTCCGAGGGCAACCCGATCGTCCGCTGGATCTCGCGCCCGCGTGGTGTGGGGGTACAGCAAATCGCGCAGCTCGCGCCGGCTGGATTCCAAGGCGCGTCGCGGGACGGCAGGCACGTGTACTTCTACACGAGCTCGCCGTTGCTGCCAAGCGACCCGAACGGCTCGGTGTCGATAACCGACGGGTCCGCGACCACGCCCGATCTCTACCGGTACACGCTGCCCGAGAGCCTCGACGCCGATCCTGACGCGGGCACCCTGGAGCGGGTCAGCGGCGGTCCGGATGGGGACGCCGATCCCTCCGCCTCGGGTGGTGAGCAGGGACCGCTCCGCTTCCTCTCGGACGACGGGAAGCGGGCATACTTCGTCACCACGGGCCCGATCGCGGGTGCCGACGCGATTCCGCCGGCCGGAGGGGGCACGGCGCCGGGGAGCAATCCCGGCGGCGGAGCCGCGACCCGAAACCTCTACCTCTTCGACGACACCGGTCAGTCGCCGAAATGGACCTTCATTGCCCGCATCCCGCACAGCAGCGCCGGCAGCGCCGCCCCGCCCAATCCGGCGAATCTGGACCGCTGCGCCAGCGACTCTGCCGTCGTCGGAGCCACCATGGGCTACCAGGGATTCGCCAGCGGCATCGGCATCACTGCCGGGAGAAAGGATGCGACCTGCTTCCGCGGCACGCCGGGCGGCGAGGCGGTCATCTTCTCAACGCGTGGTCAGCTGACGGCTGACGACGACGACAACGTCGACGACATCTTCCTGTACGACGCTCGGACCGACGAGCTCGAAAGGATCACCAGGCCTTCGTTCGCCGGCGCGAACACCTACAACTGCCGTGGTGGGCTCGGGTATGCGGACGCTCAATGCCGCGGCGACCTGGGCTTCGAGGGGGTCGGCATGACGGCTGGCTTCGAGCGTTCCCGCGGCTGGGGCGGCAGTCGCCACATGAACGTCGCGATCGACGATCAGGGCGTCGTCTCGGCGTACTTCGAGAGCCGCTCGCGACTCGTTGCCGAGGACACCAACGGCGACTACTACGACGTGTACGAGTGGCGGGACGGAAACCTCTCGCTGATGTCGCCAGGCGACACCGACGACCACTCCTACTACTCCGGAAACAGCGTCGATGGCGAGGACGTGTTCATCGAGACGTCGTCTCGGATCGATCCCCGCGAGCTGGATGACCACGACTACGACATCTACGACTTCAGGATCGGCGGCGGTTTCCCCTACACGCCGCCGCCGGAGCCCTGCGACGTGCTGTCCCTCGAGTGCGAGGGCCAGGCCTCGGCCCCGCCGGCGTCGCGTGGGCCGTCGACCACCGGGCCCGTCACGCCGAGCGTCGTGCCCGGCTCGGGGTGCCAAGGACTCGCCGAGCGCGCGCGGC
>DASQDJ010000238.1:0-8010 GCA_035634215.1 Solirubrobacterales bacterium
AGCAGGTCGAACGGCGCCTCGAACGGGTCGGCACGCAGGCCAAGTCGGGGGACCCCGAGGCGATCGCCGAGCGCGACTGGCTGCGGGAGGTCCACGAGGCGCTTGCCGCCGGGCGCCCCGCCCGCGCCGTTCCCCTCCCCGAGGCGGCGCCGGGGGCGGCGTTCAACCTGCAGGCCCTGACCACCAAGCCGATCCTCTACGTGGCGAACGTCGACGAGGGCGATGCCGAGGCGCCGGCGCCCGTTCGCGAGCACGCGAGGGCGATCGGGGCCGGCGTCGTCGCCGTCAGCGCTCGCATCGAGGGCGAGCTGGCCGAGCTCGATCCTGCCGAGGCGGCGGAGATGCGCGAGTCCTACGGCGTCGAGGAGTCGGGGCTCGACCGCCTCGTCCGCGCCGCCTACGAGCTGCTCGAGCTGATCACGTTCTTTACCGCGGGCGAGGGCAAGGAGGCGGTCGCCAGGCCGCTGCGGCGCGGCGCCACCGCCTGGGAGGCCGCCGGGACGATCCACACCGAGATCCAGGAAGCCTTCGTCAAAGCCGAGGTGATCGGCTGGGAGCAGCTCGTCGATTGCGGCGGCTACGCCCCGGCTCGCGACCGCGGGCTGCTGCGAATCGAGGGACGCGACTACGTCGTCGAGGACGGCGAGGTGATCACGATCAAGGTGTAGCTTCCGCGCATGGATCAGGGAGCGCGGTTCCCGCGGGTCGCCGCGAAGGCCGGCCACTACGAGAGCTTCTACGTGAAGGCGTGCCGTCCCGGCGGGGGGCGGGGGGTCTGGATCCGCCACACCGTCCACAAGCGCCCCGGCGCCGCGCCGAGCGCCTCGATCTGGTTCACGTTCTTCGACCGCGACGCCGACGCGCCGCGGGCGACGAAGGTCACCGTCCCCGCAGGCGAGCTGTCAGTCCCGTCGGGCGGCTGGATCCGGGTCGGCCGCGCCGAGATCGGCCCGGGATACGCGCGCTGCTCCGCCGTGCCCTTGCCCGACGCGGCGACGCTGGGAAGCAGCGCAGCCGAAGAGGCGACCGCATCCTGGGACCTTCGCTTCGCCGGCGACGCGGAGCCCTGCAGGTACCTGCCGGCCGACTGGCTCTACGAGGCGCCCGTGCCGCGCACCAAGTTCGTCGCGCCCTACCCCAGCGCCCGTTTCGAGGGCACGCTGCGGCTCGGCGAGGAGACGATCGAGCTCGACGGCTGGCCCGGGATGATCGGTCACAACTGGGGCAGCGAGCACGCCGAGCGGTGGGTCTGGCTGGAGGGGACCGGCTTCGACGCCTCGCCCGACACCTGGTTCGACGCCGGCGCGGCGCGTGTCCGCCTCGGTCGCTGGACGACGCCGTGGCTTCCCTCCGGAATGCTCGCCCTAGACGGCGAGCGCCACCGCCTCGGCGGCCTCGGCGCGATCGGCGCCGCCTCGATCGAGGAGTCGGCCGGGGCTTGCGCGTTCGTCCTGCCCGGCAAGGACCTCGTCGTGCGGGGGCGCGTATCGGCGCCGCGCAAGGACTTCGTCGGCTGGGTCTACTCGGACCCACGCGGGCCCGAGCACAACACGATCAACTGCTCGGTGGCCGACCTCGAGCTGACGATCGAACGCCCGGCCAAGCCGGCGCGGAAATTGACGCTAACGGCCGGTGCTGCTTACGAGCTTGGGATGAAAGAGACGGACCACGGAATCCCGATCCAGCCCTACGGCGACGGATGAAGGCCGTCGATGGTGTCTCGGCGGCGCGCCGAGGCACTGCCGACGGCCTTACTTCTCGACGACCTTCTGAAAGCTCATCCAGCGGTCGTAGCCGCCAAGCGCCGCCGCCAGCTGGTCGCCGCGGATCTTCGTCACGCCGCCCGTGCCGTAAAGGCGCGCCCAGACGATCCGCGGCGAGGCGCCGCGCCGGGTGACGACGACGCGCTTCAGCCGGCCGGCCAGGTAGGAGCCGAACTTGGCGCTGATCTCCGGGCCCGAGAAGCGCAGCGTCCAGGTGTGGAGGGGGCAGTAGTGGTCGTAGGGGTCGGGGACGCCGACCAGGTATGGGACCGAGGGACCGAAGAAGACGTTCTCGGCGTTCTCGGTGTGGCCGCCCGAGCAGGCGGAGAAGAACGTCTGGGCGACCTCGCCGCCGTAGCGGACGACGACGCCACGCGTTTCGTCGGCGGCGCGGTTGGTGCGCGGGTCCTCGCTGGCGATCCCGTCGTAGACCTGGCTGCGGGTGTCCTCGTAGAGGTCGAAGCCGTTGCCGTCGATCCGCCCGGTCAGCGCGTAGGAGCGCGCCGCGATCGCCTGGGCGCGCAGCGCGGCGAGCGGCCAGGAGGCCGGCGACTCGTTCGGGATCACCCCTTTCACGTACTGGTCGAGCGGCACGGCGTTGACCGCGTTCAGCGAGCCGGAATCCGATTCGGTCGGGACCACCTCCAGCGCGCCGCGATAGAGCGTGCCGCCGATCCGGATCCGGCCGGGCCCGGCGGCGCGCAGCCCGCCGCCGCAGCGGGCGAGCCGTCGCCCGCCCGGGCCTAGCAGCCGCACGCTTGCGCCGACCCGGTGCGCCGCGTACGCCCGTCGCGGATCGAGGGAGACGCCACAGGCGCTGCGGGCGCCGCTGAAGCGCACGTCGGCCCCTGAGACGTCGACGAGGACGCGGACGACCTGCGCCTGCCGCAACTCGCCGAGCGTCGTTCCCCGGTAGTAGTGGCCGAGGATGAAGCGGTGCCCCTTGCCGTGCAGGGCGAAGCCGTAGGCCCCCCATTGGCTCATCCCGACGCCGTGGCCGAAGCCGCGGCCCTTGACGATCCAGGTCACGCGCGCCTCGGCGGCTGCCGACGGCAGGAGCGCCAGGCTGAAGGCGAGAACGGAAATGAGGAGCCGCGCGCGCATCTCTCGGTCCAACAGATTCGCGCTGGCCGAGTCGCGGCCTGCTCTAGGCTGAAACAACTCAACCGAGAGGAGACGCGCAATGGCGACGCAGACCATCGAGCCGGTCGACCACGAGCTCCTCGCCGCCGGCGAGTGGGCGGAGACGGGGGAGTGGGACGAGGTCACGAGCCCCTACGACGGCAGCGTGGTCGGCAGGGTGCCGCGAGGCGACGCGGCGCTCGTCGACCGCGCCGTGCGGGCGGCGCGGGACGCGTTCGAGCGAGGCTTCCCCCAACACGAGCGGGCGACCGTCCTCGACCGTGCCGCCGGGCTGGTCGGCGAGCGCCTCGAGGAGCTGGCCCTGACGATCGCGGCCGAGGCCGGCAAGCCGCTGAAGACGGCCGAGCTGGAGGCCTCGCGCTGCGTCGACACGCTCACCTTCTCCGCGGTCGAGGCGCGCAAGCTGACCGGGACGACGGTGCCGATGGAGGGATCGGCGGCCGGCGCCGGCAAGCTCGGCGTCGTCTTCCGGGTCCCCTACGGCGTAGTCGGCGCGATCAGCCCCTTCAACTTCCCGCTCAACCTCGTCGCCCACAAGCTCGGGCCGGCAATCGCCGCCGGCAACTCGGTCGTCCTCAAGCCGGCCGGCCAAACCCCGATCTCGGCGCTGAAGCTGGCCGCGATCCTGGTCGAGGCGGGGCTGCCCGACGGTTGGCTCAGCGTGATCCCCGGCCCCGGCTCGGAGGTCGGCAACGCGATCGTCGAGCACGAGCTGACCCGCGCGATCACCTTCACCGGCTCCTCCGGGGTGGGCTGGGGGATCCGCAGCCGCGTCCCGCATAAGAAGGTGAGCCTCGAGCTGGGCTCCAACGCGCCGCTGATCGTCCACGCCGACGGCGACTGGGAGGCGGCGGCGGACAAGGCGAAGCTGCACGCCTTCTCGCACGCCGGCCAGAGCTGCATCTCGATTCAGCGGGTCCTCGTCCACGAGGACGTCGCCGACGCCTTCCTCGACCGCTTCGTCGCCAACGCGGAGTCGCTGCGGGTCGGCGATCCGCTCGACCCGCGGACCGACGTTGGGCCCTTGATCTCCCCCGACGACCGCGACCGGGTCAAGGAGTGGGTCGACGAGGCGGTGGCGGCCGGGGCGGCCGTGCTGACCGGCGGCGAGCTGGTCGACGAGGGCCGCTGCTTGGCGCCGACGATCCTCGCCGGCCCGCCGCGCGAGGCGAAGGCCTGGCGCGAGGAGATCTTCGGGCCGGTCGCGACCGTCGATCGCTACCGCGACTTCGCCGAGGCGCTGCGGCTGGCCAACGACTCGAGGTTCGGCCTGCAGGCCGGTGTCTTCACGCGCGACATCGGCCGCGGCCTCGAGGCGGCGGCCGCGCTCCAGTTCGGCGGCGTGCTCGTCAACGAGGTGCCCACCTTCCGCGCCGATCAGATGCCCTACGGAGGCGTCAAGGACTCCGGCAACACGCGGGAGGGCCCGGCCTACGCGGTGCTGGAGATGACCGAGGAGCGCCTGGTCACCTTGCAGGGATGACGTCCTGCCCGTGTATGGCGTTAGAGCCGCCGATTTCGGCGCCCCGCGCCCAGATTGGCGCTTTTGCACTCAGGTCGTACCAAGTACTTGACGAATCAGTATTCATGTGTTCTTATTAGGGACGCGGCTCACCTAGCCGCCGGTCCCGGAATTCCCTACCGACGACCGAACGGCCCCTCCGTCCTGTTCCCGCGGAGTGGTCAGACGGACTCCGCCCCGGGTCCGCCATCGGCGGCCCGGGGACTGTCCGTTGGGGGCGCTCAGCCGGCGCGGCCGTCGCCGTTGGCGACCTCCGCCGCCTGCTCGGCTCCGACGAAGGGCGCCAATGCCATGTAGCTGGCGAGAGGCGCGACCTCAGGCAACGAGCGCGGCCCGTCCTTGCAGATCTTCTGGTAGACGAGCCCCCAGACCGCGCCGACCACGGCGTCGGCGACCAGCGGCTTCGTCTCGGGGGACAGCTCGTAGCCCGGCGTGAGTAGCGAGCGGATCGTTTCCAGCGTCCGGTCCCGCTCGTCGAGGATGAGCGGTCCGGCGGCGTAGCTCTCGACCGCGGCCAGGCAGGCGAGGTCCGGTTCGGCCGCGCCGAAGGCGCAGAGCGCGCCGATCGCCGCCCGCACGCTGTGCGGCCAGTCGGGCGCCCGACGCGAGGCCGGCATCACCACGCCGAGCATCTGCGCCGCGGCCGAGTCGAGCGCCGCGAGCAGCGCGTCGTCCTTGTCGGCGAAGTGCGAGTAGAAGGTCGCCTGGGAGATCGAGGCGCGGGCGGCGATCTCGGCGATCGTCACGGCGGGATAACCGCGCTCCTTGGCGCAGGCGGCCAGCGCCCGGATGATGCGCTCCGCCTGGCTGTAGGCGACGAAGGGAGGCGGGCCGCCGTCTTCCGGCCGCGGCCGCCGTCCCGCCAGCCGCAGCTTGACCGGCGGCGGCCGGTAGCTCAGCGCCCATTCGAGCAGGTCTTCGCCGAGCTCGGGCAGCGCGTCCTCCTGCCCCCGCCGCAGCTGGACCTGGACGACCGCCTGGGCGCCGCCGACGAGGCCGCAGACCATCTCCTTCGGCAGCTTCTCGCCATGGACCTGGGCGACTGTCTCGGCGACGACGCCTTCGAATTCGTCGAGGGCCCGCTCGAGCGCCTTGCGACCCGGTTCGCCCGCGGTGTAGATCCCGTCGAAGCAGAGCCGCGCCGCCGCGCCTTCGTTGACGATTGTCTGGAGCGTCCGCTCGAGCGCGCGGCGGGCGCGCCCTTCCCAGGAGCCGTCGCCGTCGGCTTTCTCGAGCTCCTCCTTGACCAGCTTCATCGCCTGCTCGGAAATCCCTTCGAACGTGGCCAGGAAGCACTGCTCCTTGTCGCGGAAGTGCTCGTAGAAGGCGCTGCGCGAGACGCCCGAGAGCTCGAGCACGTCGGCTACGGTCGTCTCTTCGTAGCCCTTGCTCGAGACCGCGGCGACCATCGCGCCGAAGAGCCGCTCGCGCTGGTTCTTGGCGACCTCGTCGCGCGGCATTCCGGGCCCAGGGCGGAGCATCCGCTCACGCAGTTGATCCGCGTTTCCCCATGGAGTCCGCACGTTCCCGTGCGGAACATAACCGGCCATCGCAGCCTCTCGACGCGGCGCGGCGAGAGGCTAAAAACGTCCGTACGGGAGCGTCTCCCGACCACGCCTATGTGGTTCCCGCAATACCGTACGCGTACTCGATCTTACTGGGAATTTTTTGATCGAATGTTTTTTCTGTAAGAAATTGTTGAGCGCAGGAAATTGTGCGACGTTCTTAATTAGTCGTGCGGGCGGGCCATCCTGCGGTGGTCGAGCGCCTCCTCCAGCACGGCCGGCTCCACCCCCTGCTCGAGCGCCACCTCGCGCAGCGAGCGCCCCGACTCGGCCGCCGCCTTGACGATGTCGGCGGCGCGGTCGTAGCCGATGTGCGGGTTGAGGGCCGTCGCCGTCGCCAGCGTCGCCTCGGCGTGCCGCTCGGTCATCGTCTCGTTGGCCTCGATGCCGGCGACGCACTTCTCGTCGAGCAGTCGGGACGCGGAGGCGAGCAGCTTCACCGAGTCGAGCAGGCAGCGCGCCATCAGCGGCACGCGCACGTTCAGCTCGAACTGGCCCTGGCTGCCGGCCATCGCGATCGCCGCGTCGTTTCCGACCACCTGCGCGGCGACCTGGATCACCACCTCGGGGATCACCGGGTTGACCTTGCCCGGCATGATCGAGGAGCCCTTCTGCAGCTCCGGCAGACGCAGCTCGGCGAGGCCGGCGCGAGGGCCGGAGCCCATCAGCGCCAGGTCGTTGGCGATCTTGTTGAGCGAGACCGCGTAGACCTTGAGCATCCCGGAGAGCTCGACCAGGGCGTCGCGGTTGCCCTGCGCCTCGAAGCGGTCGAGCGGCTCGGAGATCGCCAGGCCCGTCTGCTCGGCGAGCCGCTCGCGCACCTTGGCGGCGAACTCGGGATGGGTGTTGAGGCCGGTGCCGGTGGCGGTGCCGCCGAGCGGGACCTGGCCGACTCGGCGCAGCGTCGCTTCGACGCGCTGGATGCCAAGCCGGACCTGAGCCGCGTAGCCGCCGAACTCCTGGCCGAGCGTCACCGGCACGGCGTCCATCAGATGGGTCCTGCCCGCCTTGACGACGTCGGCGAAGCGCTCCGCCCGCTCGGTCAGCGCCGCTTGCAGCGCGTTCATCGCCGGCAGCAGGTCGTGGCTGACCTGGTCCAGCGCCGCGAGGTGGACGGCCGAGGGAAAGACGTCGTTGGACGACTGGCCCATGTTGACGTGGTCGTTGGGGTGGGCGGCGTCGCCGGCCAGCTTGGCGATCACCTCGTTGGCGTTCATGTTCGACGAGGTCCCGGAGCCGGTCTGGAAGACGTCGACCGGAAACTGATCGTCGTGTTCGCCGGCCGCCACGGCGTCGCCGGCGTCGGCGATCGCGGCCGCGAGCTCCGCGTCGAGCAGGCCCAGCTCGCCGTTCGCGCGGGCCGCCGCCGCCTTGATTCGGCCGAGCCAATGGACCACCGGCGCCGGCACCCGCTCGCCCGACACGGGGAAGTTCTCTACGGCCTTGGTGGTCTCGCCACCCCAGAGCTGCTCAGTCAAGTCCTTGCCTCCAGCGAAGTCGTTTGGGGCCGCAGGGTATTCAGCCGCGCTCGCGGCCGGCCTCGAAGCCGGCCTCGTAGGCGCGCTGGAAGGAGGCCGACGGTTGCCTGCCGCCGGCCGGGCCGAAGCGCGCGGCGGTGTCGAGGCGGCGGAGCAGGTCGGTGTGGATCCCGCCGGTCTCGTCGGCGCCGCGGGCGGCGGCCCCGAGCAGGTAGCCGAGCTGGAGCGCCGCTTCGTTGCCCCGCTCCTCGCGCGCTTCGCCGTTCAGTCGCGTCGCCGCCTCGACCATCGACTTGCCCACGGTCGCCAGGTCGCCGCCCTGCTGGTTCTCGGCGAGGCAGTCGGAGATCGGCACCTCGCCGCTCAGCTCGACCTCGCCCGGAGCGTTGCCGAGGGCGCCGACGTAGGCGCCCGGGCCGTCGAGGCACGCGACCGGCGTGGCGTCGTCGGTCGCGCCACAGGCGGAGAGGACCAGTGAGACGACGGCCAGCGCTGCGATCGGGAGGCGGCGACGCATCGCCCGCATGCTACGGACGCGG
>DASQDJ010000239.1:0-2680 GCA_035634215.1 Solirubrobacterales bacterium
GACCAGCGACGCGGTCGGGCCGAGTTCGCCGAGGTAGCCGGAGACCGCTTCTTCGGCGGCGTGCTGGAGGTCGAGGTCAAGCGTCGTCTTGACCTTGAGGCCGCCGAAGAAGGTCTTGGCCGCGCCGTAGCGGTCGACCAGCTGCTGGCGCAGCCACGAGGTGAAGTACGGGGCTTCCGAATCGAGGGTCGGCGGCTCGATGTCGTCGGGCGCGGGCAGGGCCTGCTGGGTGCCTTCCACGAACTGGTCTTCGGTGATGTAGCCCTGTTCGTGCATCCTTTCCAGCACCAGGTTGCGGCGGGCGAGGGCGTTTTCGGGGAAGAACTTGGGGTCGTAGGCCGAGGGCGAGGCGATCACGCCGGCCAGCAGCGCCGCCTCCCAGGGCTCCAGCACCGCCGCGCAGGGCTCGGTCTCGGTCCCGCAGTCTGGATGGGCGGCGCCGAAGAAGGTGCGCGCGGCGGCCTCGATGCCGTAGGCGCCCTCGCCGAAGTAGATCGTGTTGAGGTACTCGGTGAGGATCTTGTCCTTGCTCCAGCGCTGCTCAAGCCGGTAGGCGAGCACCGCCTCGCGGAACTTCTGGAAGAGCGTGCGGCTGTCTTGGGCGGCCAGCGCGTCTTTTATGAACTGCTCGGTGATCGTGGAGGCGCCCTGCGCGGCGCTGCGGCTCATGATGTCTTTGACGAGGGCGCGGCCGATGCCCTGGAAGTCGACGCCCTCGTGCTCGTAGAAGCGCGCGTCCTCGACCGCGACGACGGCGTTCTTCATGTTCGGCGAGATCTCGCCGGACTCGAGCAGGATCTTGTTCTGGTTGCTGGTCAGCGTGCCGATCGGCTCGCCGGTCGCGTCGAAGACTTCGCTGTTCTTCGAGGCTTTGAAGCGGGCGAAGTCGTAGATGTCGGGGAGCTGCTGGGAGACGGCGACGACCATCCCGAAGACCATCGAGAACACGGCGAGGGCGCTGAGCCCGATCAGGACGAAGAGGACGCGCAGCTTCTTGAGGCGCGGCCTGGCGCGCTGCGCGGGGGGGACCGGCGGAGGCGGCGGCGGGACCGTGCCGCCCGGCCGGCGGGGCTTTTGTCGCAGGGCCGGCATCTAGGCTGGATACGGCGGGGCCCGGGGCGGACTTCGAGCCGCCGGGCGGAGGCGGCAGTCTAGCATTGCGCCGGTGACGGACCTGGCGCGTAACGCGGTCGACGTGCTGCCCGCCGGGCGGCTGGAGGAGCAGCTGGCGAGCGGCGGTCCGCTGCGCGTCAAGTTCGGCATCGACCCGACCACGGCGGACATCCACCTCGGCCACGTCGTGCCGCTCGAGAAGCTGCGCGAGTTCCAGGCGGCGGGCCACACGGTGGTCCTGATCATCGGCGACTTCACCGCCCGCATCGGCGACCCGAGCGGCCGCTCCGCGCAGCGGCCGGTGCCGAGCGCCGCGGAGGTCGAGGCCAACGCCGAGACCTACCAGGAGCAGGCCTTCAAGGTGCTCGACCGCGACCGCACCGAGGTGCGCTTCAACAGCGAGTGGCTGCGAATGGAGCCCGACGCGCTGCTCGGCCTGCTCGCCACGACCACTGTCGCCCGCCTGCTCGAGCGCGACGACTTCCAGAAGCGGATGGCGGCCAACGCGCCGATCGCGGCGCTCGAGCTGCTCTACCCGCTGCTGCAGGGATACGACTCGGTCACCGTCGAGGCGGACGTCGAGCTGGGGGGAACCGACCAGAAGTTCAACCTGCTCTTCGGCCGCGACATGCAGACGGCGCACGGCCAGCCGCCTCAGTCGATCCTGACGATGCCGATCCTGGTCGGGACCGATGGCGCCCAGAAGATGAGCAAGTCGCTCGGCAACTACGTCGGCGTCACCGACGCGCCGGAGGAGATGTTCGGCAAGCTGATGCGCATCCCCGACGAGGCCATGGAGCAGTACTTCCGGCTGCTGCTCGGCGCGAAGGTCCCGCCTGGCCCGCCAAACGAGGCCAAGCGGGAGCTGGCTCGCCGCATCGTGGCGCGCTTCCACGACGACGCGGCGGCGGGCGCGGCCGAGGAGCACTTCGATCGCCTCTTCGTGCGCCACGAGGCGCCGGAGGAGATAGAGGTCCTCGACATCGGCCCTTTCGTCGAGGACGGCGGCGAGACGGCCTACCTTCCGAGCCTCATCGCGGCCGGCTTCGAGATCAGCACCAGCGAGGCGCGGCGGCTGATCCAACAGGGCGGCGTCAAGCTCGACGGCGAGCCGGTCCCCGACGGCGAGCTCGCCCGCGAGGTGGCGGCGCTCCACGATCGCGTGCTGCAGGTCGGCAAGCGCCGCTTCCGGCGCCTGCGGGCGCCGGCCTGAGGGCCGATCGCGCCCGCGGCGCCACGCACGGCGCCGTGCCTGGGCCTCTTGCATTCCGTCGCCACAGCGCTATACTCATTCGTCCCTCTGGGGCAGGCCCGAGCCTGCTTCATGCGCGAAGGGCGGCGAGACCCGCCGCGGAGGCGCAGCGGTCTTTGAAAACTGAGCAGCGTGCACTCCGCGGGCCCGACGAGGCCAGCGGAGATGTTTGAGCCCGATCCACTCGGCTCGTCAGCGTGCCGAGTGGTCTGATTTACCCGTCATGCCGGTCGCCGAGTTTGTGTACCCGGCGACCCGCCAGGCATGACGACTCTCTGAGAGAAGTACCTTTCACGGAGAGTTTGATCCTGGCTC
>DASQDJ010000240.1:0-9311 GCA_035634215.1 Solirubrobacterales bacterium
CGAGGCGGAGGGCGATCAGGACCCGACCGAGTTCCTCGAGTCGCTCAAGGTCGACCTCTTCGAGGACGAGGTCTTCGGCTTCACCCCGAAGGGGGAGGTCAAGAGCCTCTCGGCCGGCTCGACGCCGCTCGACTTCGCCTACGCCGTGCACACGGACGTCGGCCATCGCTGTGTCGGCGCCAAGGTCAACGGCTCGATCGTGCCGCTGCACTACCAGCTGCGCTCCGGAGACATCGTCGAGGTGCTCACCGCCAAGCAGAAGCGCGGCCCCTCGCGCGACTGGCTGAAGCTGGTGCGCACGAGCCGGGCCCGCAACAAGATCCGTGCCTTCTTCAAACAGGAAAGCCGCGAGGACGCCGAGCGGGAGGGCCGCGAGGGCCTCGAGGAGGCGCTGCGCAAGCGCGGCCTGCCGATGCAGAAGCTGGCGATGTCCCCGCTGCTCGCCGACGTGATCCGCGAGATGGGCTTCCGCAAGGCATCCGACTTCTACATCGCCCTCGGCCAGGGCAAAGTCGCCACCAAGGCGGTCGCCAACAAGCTGATGCAGCGACTCAAAGCCGGCGAGGCGGTCGCCGAGGAGGAGCCGCTCGGCCTGCCGGCGGGCGCCCGCGAGGACAAGGCGCGCCGCACCAAGGACGCCTCCAACTACGGGATCAGCGTCAAGGGTGTCAGCAACGTGGTCGTGAGGCTGGCCAAGTGCTGCCGCCCGGTGCCCGGCGACGAGATCGCCGGCTACGTCTCCCTGGGCCGCGGGATCACGATCCACCGCTCCGACTGCAAGAACGTGCGGGCGCTGAAGAAGGACCCCGAACGCTTCGTCGAGGTCAGCTGGGACGGCGAGAACGAGTCCTCCTACCGCGTCGAGCTGCAGATCGACGCCTACGACCGCACCCGCCTGCTCGAGGACCTCTCGCGCACCTTCGCCGAGGCCGGGATCAACATCGTCGGGGCGAGCTGCATGACCCGCCACCCGATGGTCAAGAACCGCTTCGTCGTCGAGGTGGGGGACACCGAGCAGCTCAAGCAGTGCATCTCGCGCCTGCGCAACGTCGAGAGCGTCTTCGACGCTTATCGCATCACCCCGGCGTCATAACGCCCCCCGACGCTCAGGCGACGATGGTCAATGCTCCGGGCGCCACGCTCAGCTCGATCTTCGTCCGCTCGCCGATGTAGTCGCCGTCGACCTGGACGGGGAAGGGGCGGATCGTGCCGTCCTTGGTCTCCGACGCCGAGGCGACCGTCGCCGCGCCGATGTGCGGGAAGTGGGCGATGCGGCGGTGCCGCGCCGCCGGCTTGCGCTCGCTGAACAGGCGCGGGATCAGCGTCGGCATGTCACGTTGCGCGGCCCGCTCCAGTACGCCGAGCGCCAGCGTCCCGTCGTCGATCTCGATCCCCTCGCAGACGCGGATCGGGCGGCTGCCGAAGTAGGTGAGCGGGTCGGAGTTCTGGGCGAGGGCCGTGACGCCTTCGGCGCGCTCGCCGTCCGCCTCGACCCGCAGCCGCACCGGCCGCACCATGTACTGGCGGTAGAGGGCGGATACGGCGCACCAGGTGTAGTAGTAGGGGCCGGCGACAGCCTTGAGGCGTGGGTGGGCGTCGACCCGCCGCACCACCGTAGCGTCGATCCCGGCGCCGCAGGAGAACACGAAGTAGCGGTCGTCGACCCGTCCCAGGTCGATCTTGCGCGGCGCCCAGTCGTCGGCGAGCGCCAGCAGGTGCTCGGTCGCGTCGACGACGTCGTTGGGGATGCCGAGCGTGCGGCAGACGACGTTGGTCGAGCCGCCAGGCAGGATCGCAACCGGCACGTCGGTTCCGGCCACGCCGTTCGCCACCTCGTTCAGGGTGCCGTCGCCGCCGAAGGCGACCACGACGTCGTAGCCGCCCCCGCATGCCTCGCGGCCGATCTCGGTCGCGTGGTTCTGCGCCTCCGTCAGCACCGCCTCGACCTCGAAGCGGCCCTGGAGCGCGTAGACCACCAGGTTCTTGAGCCGGTCGGAGACCGTCGTCGCGTACGGGTTGACGATGATCAGCATCCGCTTCTTGTGCGGCCGCCTACCGATTCGCCTCATAGCGGATCACCTCCCCATCGTCTGCTTCGCGGACCCGGCCCTCGTTGACGAGCAGGTCGGCGTGGCCGATCACCTCCGAGAGGGTGAGGAAGGCCTGGGTGACGGCGACGTTGCCCCACATCGCCTGGGCGATCTCGTAGCCGCTGCGCGGCTGCTCGGCGATCAGGCGGTAGACCTTCTCCTTGCGGCGCTCGTGCTTGGCGAGCCGGTCGTCGATCAGCGCCACGTGGTCGACGATCGGGTCGCCGTGGCCGGAGAGGACGATCTCGGCGGGCATCTCGCGCGTCCTGCGCAGCGACTCGATGTAGGTGACGAGCGCCTGCGGGCGCCCGGGCGAGCCGTCGAGCGGGCGGGCGATCAGCGGGTTGGAGGAGATGTGGGCGATCAGGTGGTCGGCGGCGATCAGGATTCGCCGCTCCGCGTCCCAGAAGACGGTGTCGGAGGGGCTGTGACCCGGCCGGTGCAGGGTCTCCAGCGTGCGGTCGCGGAATTCGATCAGGTCGCCGTCGCCGAGCGGGCGCGTCACCCGGGCGTGTGAGCCCCAGCCGCGGAAGCTGCGCGAGACGCTCTGCAGCGCGAAGGCGACCTCCGAGGGAATGCCGTTGCGGAGCATCAGCTCGACCGCGAACTCGTCCTCGCGCTCGGCGTCCTCGCCGAAGTTCGCCAGCCGCTCGGCCGCCAGGCCGAGGGCGGCCACCTCGGCGCCCGAGTGGGAGACGACGATCTCAACCAAGCCGACGTGGTCGATGTGCTGGTGGGTTATGACGACGAGCTCGATGTCGTCGATCGAGTGGCCGCGCGCCCCGAGCTGTGCCTGTAGCTCGTCGAGCGCCTTGCCCGAGTTCGGCCCGGTGTCGACCAGGGTCAGCGGCTCGTCCTCGATCAGGTAGCAGTTCACCCTGCCGACCGCGAACGGAGTCGGGATGCGAAGGCGGTGGATGCCCGCTTCGGCGGCGCGCTCCAGCGCCCGCTCGGGGGTGAGCGTCACGCCCGGATCAATCCCAGGATCTCGTCCCGTCTCGCTTCCATGTCCTCGCGCGAGACCAGCGACTCGAGGTTGAGGCGCAGCAGCGGCTCGGTGTTCGAGGGCCGCACGTTGAAGTGCCACTCGGGATAGTCGACCGAGACCCCATCGAGGGTGGTGATCTCGCCGTCGGCGTAACTTGCCGCGATCTCCTCCATCTTCGCCTCCTGGTCGGCGACCTCGGAGTTGATCTCGCCGGAGATGAAGTAGCGCGAGCGGAACTCGGCCATCAGCTCGGCCAGCGGGCGCCCGTCGACCGACAGCAGCTCCAGCATCAGCAGCGCCGGGATCGTCCCCGAGTCCGCGCACCAGAAGTCGCGGAAGTAGTAGTGGCCCGAGACCTCGCCGCCGAAGGCCGCGCTCTCCTCGCGCATCCGCTTCTTGAAGAACGCGTGACCGACCTGGGAGAGGTCGGAGCGGCCGCCCTCGGCGGCGACCAGGTCGGGGACGGCCTTGCTGGAACGCGGGTCGTAGAGGATCGTCGCGCCCGGCTCCTTGGCGAGCGCCGCCCGCGCCAGCAGCGCGCAGACGAAGTCGCCGTCGCAGAAGACGCCCTCGCCGTCGATGAAGAAGCAGCGGTCGGCGTCGCCGTCCCAGGCGATGCCGAGGTCGGCGCCCGTCGCCTGAACCCGCTCGATGATCATTTGCCGGTTCTCCTCGAGCAACGGATTGGGCTCGTGGTCGGGGAACTCGCCGTCCGGCTCGAAGTACATCTCCTCGAGCTCGAGGCCGAGTCGGCGCAGGATCGGGCCGACCATCGGGCCGGCCATGCCGTTGCCGCCGTCGACGACGACCTTCAGCGGCCGCACGTTGGCCGGGTCGATGAAGGAGAGGGCGTGCTCGCGGTACTCGTCCCAGACGTCGACCTCCTCGAGTGAGCCACCGCCCGGGGCGTCGCCGAGCCCCGCCTCGATCTCACGCCGCACGTCGCCGATCCCGGCGTCGCCGGAGAGCGCCAGGGCGCCCTCGCGGACCAGCGTGACCCCGGTGTATGCCTTGGGGTTGTGCGAGGCGGTGACCATGGCGCCACCGTCGAGCCGCCGCGAGCCGACCAGGTGGTAGAGCACCTCGGTCGCGACCATGCCGGCGTCGAGCACCGTTGCGCCCTCCGCGACGAGGCCCTCTCGAACCCCCGCCGCCATCGCCGGCGCGGTCAGCCGCATGTCGCGGCCGAGGCCGACCCGCAGCTCGCCGGGCTCCTTGTCGCGCAGGCGCGCCAGCACGCGGGCGAAGGCGCGGCCGATCGCCCGCGCAGTCGTCTCATCCATCTCGCTGCCGTGGAGGCCGCGGATGTCATACGCCTTGAAGATCGCCGCGGGGGCGAGGACGGTCTCGCTCAAAACGCCTCCTTCAAGGCCGCGTAGCTCTGCTCCAGCGTCTGTGGCATCACCTTGGTGTCGGCGATCACCGGCATGAAGTTGGTGTCGCCGCCCCAGCGCGGCACAACGTGGAGGTGGATGTGGTGCTCGACCCCCGCGCCGGCGACCCGCCCCTGGTTGAAGCCGACGTTGAAGCCGTGCGGCGAGTAGACGTCCTCCAGTCGGCTCATCGCCGTCTGGGCGAGCGCCATCATCTCGGCGGTGGTCTCGGCCGGCAGTTCCTGGATGCGCCCGATGTGGTCGAAGGGCGCGACCATCAGGTGCCCGTTCGTATACGGGAAGAGGTTCAGCATCACGAAGCTGCGCTGGCCGCGGTGGACGATCAGGCTCGCCTCGTCGCCAGCCGCCGGCTTGGCGCAGAAGATGCACTCCTCCTCGATGTCCTTGGACGCGTCCTTCACGTAGGCGAGGCGCCAGGGCGCCCAGATGCGGTGGTTGGCCACAGGACGCGCATCCTACGAGAGCCAAGCCGCCCCCGGACGCGGGAGTGGAGGCCAGTCGCATTCTGATTCTTCTGGCCTCCACGGAAGCAGAGGAGGCGGCGCTTTATCAGAGCCAGCCACGCCTGCGGAAGTAGGCGACCATGCCGACCAGCATCGCGACCATCGCGCCGAGCAGGATCCAGAAGGCGGTCGTGTCGCCCTCGCCCGGCACGTGCACGTTGGCGCCCCAGATGCTGGCGATCAGGGTCAGCGGCAGGACGATGACGCTGATCGAGGTGAGCACGCGGAGGATGTCGTTGACGCGATGCGAGATCACCGACTCGTTGGTCTCCGCCAGCGCCCCGACGACCTCCTTGTAGTTCTCGAGCATGTCCCAGATCCGCTCGTGGGCGTCGACGATGTCGTCGAAGTAGATCTCCAGGTCCAGGTCAGTCGCCAGGTAGCGCTGTTTGACCCGCTCCAGGTCGCGCAGCACCGGCCGCTGCGGCCGGATCACCTTGCGGAAGTTGATGATCTCCTGCTTGACGTTGGAGATGTCGCGCACGACCTCCTCGGAGCGCCCCTCGAAGATGTCGTCCTCGAGAGCGTCGAGCTTGTTGCCGATCTTGCGCAGCATCGGGAAGCAGTAGTCGAAGCTGTCGTCGACCAACCGGTAGAGCAGGTAGCCGGAGCCGCGCGAGAAGATCTGCTCGCGCAGCTCCTCCTTGGCGCGGCAGCGCTCGAACAGGTAGGCGACCGGCTGCAGCGGCTGGTTGGGGATCGTCACCACGTAGCCCGGGCCGACGAAGAGGTCGAGCTCGCCGGTGCCGAGCCGGCCGGCCGCCGGGTCGAAGACCGGGAAGTGGAGGACGATGAAGAGGTAGTCGTCGTAGACGTCGATCTTCGGCCGCTGGTTGCGGGAGAGGACGTCCTCGAGGTCGAGCGCGTGGAAGTCGAAGTGCTCTTCGAGCCACTCGCGCTCCAACGCCCCGGGCCGCTCGATGTTGACCCAGCGCAGGCCGGAGGAGTCGATCTGCTCGACGCGAGGCCCCGCCTGCTCAGGCTGGGGCGCCGTCGTGAGCAGCTCGCCGCGCCGCGGCCCTCGCCGCAGCCTTGGCTTCGGAAGGTTCGGCATCGCTCACGCTCACGGTCTCAGGCATGGCTGGCGATGGTCCTCTTCCCCCCACACATAAGCGCCACATCATGAGGGGTGGAGGGACTGGCCCAGTGAAGCCCCGGCAACCACCTCGGACCGCAAGGCCCGAGGGGAGGTGCCAAGTCCAGCAGGTCGATCTTGATGATCGGAGAGGCCTGGAAGATGTGGGGAAGGCGTCCGACCGGACCTCTGCCCCACAGGCGGAGGTTTTTTTCGAGGTAGAGAAAGAGGATCGGATGTCAATCGAGAGCTTGAAGTGCAAGGAGTGCGGGGCGGCTTACGAGCTTGGCGCTCACTTTGCCTGCGACAACTGCTTCGGGCCGCTGGAGGTCGTCTACGACCACTCGGGGCTGGACGCGGCGGAGGCGAAGCGGCGCATCCAGGCCGGCTCCCAGGGGATCTGGCGCTACGGCGACTTCCTGCCCTTCACCGGCAAGCCCGGCGATCCCCTTGAGCCGGGCCTGACGCCGCTTGTCAAGGCCGACCGGCTCGCCGAGCGGCTCGGGCTCGACGCGGAGCTGTGGATCAAGAACGACGCCGCTAACCCGACCCACTCCTTCAAGGACCGGGTCGTCGCGGTCGCGGTCGCTAAGGCGCGCGAGCTCGGCTTCGAGACGGTCGCCTGCGCCTCTACCGGCAACCTCGCCAACGCCGTCGCGGCCCACGCCGCCGCCGCGGGACTGGAGTCATACGTCTTCGTGCCCGCCAACCTGGAGGAGCAGAAGCTGCTCGCCACGGGCATCTACGGCACCAACCTGGTCGGCGTGCGGGGCAACTACGACGACGTCAACCGCCTCTGCACCCAGCTGGCCGAAACGCGGCCCTGGGCCTTCGTCAACGTCAACCTGCGGCCTTACTACGCCGAGGGCTCCAAGACGCTCGCCTACGAGACCGCCGAGCAGCTCGGCTGGGAGCTGCCCGACCGGGTCGTCTGCCCGATCGCCTCCGGGTCGCTCTTCACCAAACTGGGCCGGGGCTTCCAGGAGTGGCTCGACATCGGCCTGCTGAGCGGTGAGCTGCCCGTCTTCAACGGCGCTCAGGCGCAGGGGTGCAGCCCCGTCGCCACCGCCTTCGCCGAAGGCTGGGACGTCTGCAAGCCGCAGCGCCCGGAGACGATCGCCAAGAGCCTCGCGATCGGCGACCCCGCCGACGGCCCCTACGCGGTCGAGCACGCGCGCCGCACCGGCGGCCGGATCGACGCGGTCGACGATGACGAGATCCGGGCGGGAATCCGGCTGCTCGCCGAGACGACCGGGATCTTCACCGAGACGGCTGGCGGCGTCACGATCGGGGTGCTCGCGAAGCTGGCGGAGCGCGGCGACATCGGTTCCGGCGAGCGGGTCGTCGTCTACATCACCGGCGAGGGCCTGAAGACGCTCGACGCGGCTCGCGATAGCTTCCACATGCACGAGATCGACCCCGATCTCGACAGCTTCGAGTCCGAGTTCGAGCCGCGTCAAGAGGAGGTTCCAGCCTGATGTCCGTCACCGTCAAGATCCCGACCCAGCTGCGCGCCGCGACCGGGGGAGAGGCCGAGGTCGAGGTCTCCGGCTCGACGGTCGGGGAGGTGCTCGACGCGGTCTTCGACGCGCACGGCGACCTGCGCGAGCGGATTACCCAGGACGGCGACTTGCGCCGCTTCGTCAACGTCTATGTCAGCGGCGAGGACATCCGCTTCCAGGATGGCCTCGACACGAGGATCGACGAGGGCGACGAGGTGACGATCCTTCCGGCAGTGGCCGGGGGCTGAGCGGCGATCGCCGGATTGACCACACGATGGTGTGGTCAACTCAGCATCCGATGAAGCCTCCAGTTGTCATCCTCTGTGGCGGTCGCGGAACGCGGTTGCGGGAGCGCACCGAGACGGTGCCCAAGGCGCTAGTCGAGATCGGCGGCCGGCCGATTCTCTGGCACGTGATCGGGATCTACGCCGCCCAGGGCTTCGAGCGCTTCCTGCTTGCCACCGGCTACCTCGGCGAGGCGGTCGAGGAGTTCGTCGCGTCCGAGAGGTGGCCGGGGCTCGCCGTGGAGTGCGTCGACACGGGGGTCGACACCCCGACTGGCGGCCGGGTGGCGCTGCTCGGCAAGCGACTCGGCGGCGAGCGGTTCTGCGCGACCTACGCCGACGGCGTCGCCGACGTCGACCTCGACGCGCTGCTGCGCTTCCACGACGAGCACGGGGCGCTGGCGACGATGACCGTGGTCCGGCCCCACCTGCAATGGGGCATCGCCGAGCTGGGCGACGACGGCGCGGTCGAGGGCTTCGTGGAGAAGCCGCGCAGCGAGCACTGGATCAACGGCGGCTTCTTCTGCTTCGAGCCGGGGGCGCTCGAGTATGTCGACGAGGCAAGCGTGCTGGAGCGCGAGCCATTGTCGCGTCTCGCCGCGCATGGGCAGCTCCGGGCCCACCGCCACCACGGCTTCTGGGACTGCATGGACACCTACAAGGACGCGGTGGTGCTCAACGACCTCTGGGCGAGCGGCGAGGCTCCCTGGGCCAAGCGCTTCGGCGACTGCGGTTTTGACCACACCATGGGTGGGTCAAGTCCTCAGTCGGCGCTGCTGGAGGCGGGTTCGTGACTGTTCTGGTCACGGGCGGGCACGGTTTCGTCGCATCTCACCTGGCCAAGGCGCTGCTGGAGCGCGGCGACGCGGTGCGCGTGCTCGACCGGCCGGCGCCGCGCGAGGCGGACGTCGGAGGGGAGCGGGTCTCCGCCCTGACCCTGCTCGGGATCGCGGACGAGGTAGAGGTTGCCGAGGGGGACCTGCGCGACCGCGACGCGGTCGCCGCGGCGGTCGCCGGCTGCGATTCGGTCTTCCACCTGGCGGCGCAGACGATCGTCGGCGTCGCGCGGCGCTCGCCGCTGGAGACCTTCGAGACCAACGTGCGCGGCGCCTGGCACGTCTTCGAGGCGTGCCGGGACCACGATGTCGCCCGCGTCGTCTTCGCCTCCTCCGACAAGGCGTACGGGTCGAGCCCGGAGCTGCCCTACCGCGAGGACTTCCCCCTTCGCGCCGCCTACCCCTACGACGCCAGCAAGGCTGCGGCCGACATCGTCGCCCGCAGCTACGCCAACGCCTACGGAGTGCCGCTCGCGGTGACCCGCTTCGCCAACGTCTACGGCGGCGGCGACCTCAACTTCTCGCGCCTCGTCCCGGAGACGGTGGTGGCGGTGCTGGAGGGCAGGGCGCCGCGGATCCGCTCCGACGGAAGCCCCGAGCGCGACTTCCTCCACGTCGACGACGCCGTCTCCGCCTACC
>DASQDJ010000241.1:0-2177 GCA_035634215.1 Solirubrobacterales bacterium
AGGCTTAGCGCGGCTCTGGCGGTGACGCTCGGTGTCGCCGCCTTCACCGTCCCACAGGCCTCCGCGGTGACCCTCGTCCCGCCCAAGGGCAACGTCTTCTTCGGCGTCAGCGACCGGGGCACGACGGCGGAGTTCAACGAGTTCGTGGAAGTGGTCGGCAAGCACCCGGCCGTCCTGCAGACCTTCCACCCGTGGGGCAACAGCCTCAACCAGGCCTACGAACGCTGGCGCGAAACCTCGACGCGGCCGATCCTCCACATCTCGACGATCGACGACCAGACGCTGGCCGAGCTGATCACCCCCCAGCAGATCGCGCTGGGCGTCGGCGACGACTACCTGCTGCAGCTCAACGACTTCTTCGCCAAACGAGGGCTGCCGGCTTACGTGCGACCACTCGGCGAGCCGAACCGCTGCCTCAACGCCTGGTCTGCGGTCACCTGCGACGGCGCCCAGCGAGGCGGCGAACACACGACCGGCTGGTACAAGCAGGCCTTCCGCCGCATCTCGACGATCGTCCGCGGCGGCGCCACCCTCGAAGGGGTCAACGCGACCCTGGCCGAAATCGGGCTGCCTCCCGTCAACCGCACGAAAGGGCCGCCCCCGCCGAGCCTCCCCGCCGCCCCGGTCAGCATCGTCTGGGCGCCGCTCCCGGCCGGCTCGCCTCGGGTCAAAGGCAACTTTCCCGGCAACTACTGGCCGGGCGGCCGCTGGATCGACTGGGTCGGCACGGACTTCTACTCGCAATATCCGTACTGGCGCGACCTCAACCGCTTCTACGGCGCCAAGCGCTGGCGCCGCAAGCCGTTCGCGATCGCCGAGTGGGCGGTCGCCGGCGTGGACGACCCGCGCTTCGTCAAGCAGCTCGTCGCCTGGACCGTGAAGCGGCCGCGCGTGCGGATGTTCGTCTATTACCGTGGCTTCGGCGACACCGGCAACCCCTACCAGCTCGGCCTCTACCCCCGGACGACGAACACCCTGCGGCTCAAGGTCCGTCGTCCCTCCTTCCTCGAGTTCGCCGACTACCACGCCGGCCTCTTCCCGCCGCTGCCGCCGCCCCCCAAAAAAGCCGCAAAGTAGGCGCCGAACGAGAGAGGCCCGGCGGTTGCCGGGCCTCTCGAAGCCACTCGCCTGTCGAGGCGAGCATACGCCTGGGCGGCGTGGCTACATCATCCCGCCCATGTCGGGCATGCCGCCGCCGGGCATGCCGCCGGCGCCGTCCTTCTCCGGCGGTTCGGCGACGATCGCCTCGGTGACGAGGATGTTCTTCGCGATCGAGGCCGCGTTCTGCAGCGCCGACCGCGTGACCATGGTCGGGTCGATGACGCCGGCCGCGATCAGGTCGCCGTAGTCGCCGTTGGCCGCGTTGAGGCCTTCGCCGGCCTTCAGGTCGCGGACCTTGTTGACGACGACCGAGCCCTCGAGGCCCGAGTTCTCGGCGATCTGGCGCACCGGCTCCTCCAGCGAGCGGTGCACGATCCGCGCCCCGGTCGCCTCGTCGGGATCGTCGAGCGAGTCCGGATCGAGGTCGCTCTGCGCGTTCAGCAGCGCCACGCCGCCGCCCGGCACGACCCCCTCCTCGAGCGCCGCCCGGGTCGCCTGCAGGGCGTCCTCGACGCGGTGCTTTTTCTCCTTCATCTCGGTCTCGGTGGCAGCGCCGACCTTGACCACCGCGACACCGCCGGCCAGCTTGGCGAGCCGCTCCTGGAGCTTCTCGCGATCGAAGTCGGAGTCGGTGTTCTCGATCTCCTGCTTGATCTGGTTGATCCGGCCTTTGATGTCCTCGCCCTCGCCGGCGCCGTCGATGATCGTGCTGGTGTCCTTGGAGACGACGACCCGGCGGGCGCGACCGAGCTGGGTGAGCTGGGTGTTCTCGAGCTTGAGGCCCATCTCCTCGGTGATCACCTCGCCGCCGGTGAGGATCGCGATGTCCTCGAGCATCCGCTTGCGGCGGTCGCCGAAGCCGGGCGCTTTCACGGCGACGCCGGTGAAGGTGCCGCGCAGCTTGTTGACCACCAGGGTCGCGAGGCACTCGCCCTCGACGTCCTCGGCCACGATCAGCAGCGGTTTGCCCCCCTGCATCACCTGCTCGAGCACCGGCAGGATGTCCCGCACGGACCCGATTTTCTGGTTGGCGATGAGGATGTAGGGGTCTTTCAGCACCGCCTCCATGCGGTCCT
>DASQDJ010000242.1:0-6753 GCA_035634215.1 Solirubrobacterales bacterium
CGACGTCAGCGACGGCGGGCTGGCTGTGGCGCGAGCCGAGGCGGCGATCGCCGCGCCCGGCGGCTCCAACCTCGGCTGCCGCGTCGACCTGGCGCCGCTGACGGTCCGCGGCCGGGCGGCGGACGAGGCGCTGTTCGGCGAGGGGGCGGGTGGCTTCGTCGTCAGCGGCGACGCGGCGGCCCTGCGGGGACTCGCCCGCCCGGGCGTCCGCGTTCTCCCGCTCGGCGAGGTCGTCGCGGGCGGCCGTTTCGAGCTGACGGCCGGCGAGGTGTCGGTGGACGCGCGTGTCGAGGAGCTGGCCGCCGCCTGGCGCTCGCTCGCCGAGCGCCTCGACTAAGCGCCGACGGGCCTAAAACCGCCGCCGGGTCTAAAACGCGATTCCGGCTGCCGCTTTAGGCCCATCGACCTAGAACGGCATCTTCTCCCGCGCGCCCCGCCCGGTCGAGTGGCTCTTGTTCGCCGCGCGGCGCGATTTGCCGAACGACTTGCTGAACAACGTGCCGAGCGGCCCCGGCGCCTTGCCGCCGGCGCGCTGGCCGAGCGAGAAGCCCTTGTCGGTGCCGCGGCGGGCGTGGTCCGACAGCCGTGGCAACAGGAACCCGAGCACCAGCAACAACACACATATTCCGACTACGGCTGCGATCACCACGGTGGCTCTCCTCCTAGAGTCGAACTGTTTCGCTCTGTATATGCCTGTAGGGGTCGCTGTTTAAACGCCCCCGATGCGGGCAGCGGCAGAGGCAACCGCCGCCTCCCGACCGGGGGTGACGACGGAGGAGAAAGTCGCGACACGACGGGCGACCACAGCTTTGTCTGCCTGGGATCGCGCTGCTCGTCGCCCTCGGCGGTTGCGGTGGCGGCCGGGGGCGAAGCCTGCGGCACCCAGGGCGGCGGCACCCAGGTTAGATAAGCGGCTCGCAGTGGTAGCTCTCTTTTGTGGCAGCTGTGACGTTCAGCGCGGTCTCGAAGGTCTACCCGGACGGGACCCGCGCGGTCGACTCGATCGACCTCGACGCGAACGACGGCGAGCTGCTGGTCCTGGTCGGCCCCTCCGGCTGCGGCAAGACGACGGCCCTGCGGATGGTCGCCGGACTGGAGGAGGTCTCCGAGGGCGAGATCCGGATCGGCGAGCGGGTCGTCAACTGGGTGCCGGCCAAGGACCGCGACATCGCGATGGTCTTTCAGAGCTACGCGCTCTACCCCCACCTCAGCGTCGAAGACAACATCGCCTTCGGGCTGCGCGTGCGCGGGCTAGACAAGGCCGAGATAGACCGCCGGGTGAGCGAGGCCGCCGCCGTCCTCGGGCTCGACGAGCTGCTCGACCGCAAGCCGCGCAACCTCTCCGGCGGCCAGCGGCAGCGCGTCGCGATGGGGCGGGCGATCGTCCGCGAACCCGCCGCCTTCCTGATGGACGAGCCGCTCTCCAACCTCGACGCCAAGCTGCGGGTCGAGATGCGGGCCGAGGTCAGCCGCCTGCAGCGCGACCTCAGCGTGACGACGATCTACGTCACCCACGACCAGGTCGAGGCGATGACGATGGGCGACCGGGTCGCGGTGATGCGCAAAGGCGAGCTGCAGCAGGTGGCGAGCCCGCAGGAGCTCTACGACCATCCGGTCAACCTCTTCGTCGGCGGCTTCATCGGCAGCCCGGCGATGAACATGATCGAGGCGAGCCTGGAGCGCTCCAACGGCGACCTGCGGGTCGCGATCGGCGACCAGCGCGTCACGCTGGACTCCGAGCTGATCTCCGAGCGCCCCGAGCTGGAGCGGCGCGACGGCGGCAAGGTGATCGTCGGCATCCGGCCCGAGGACCTCGAAGACGCGGCGCTCGACCCCGAGGTCCCCGAGGACCGCCGCATCCGCGGCCAGGTCGAACTGCGCGAGGCGCTCGGCTCCGAGGTGCTGGCGCACTTCACGATCGGCGCCCGCCCGGCCCAGACCGAGGACGTCCGCGAGCTGGCCGCCGACCTCGAAGCATCCGGCGTCGGCCGCAAAGGCGAGGGCGACGAGGCGACGCTGATCGGCAGCTTCGGGCCGCGTTCGGAGATCCGTGAGGGCGAGCCGGCCGAGATCGCGGTCGACACCCGCAACCTCCACTTCTTCGACCCCGAGACGAGCTTGGGCATCTACGCGAACGGGAAGTGAAGAGACACAAGAGGCAGGCAAAGAGGCACACAGGCAGAGCGCCAATCAGGAGGAGAGAGAAATGAGGATTCGAACGCTGCACGTGCTCGCGCTGCTGATCGCGGCGCTCGCGCTCGCGCTCGCCGGTTGCGGCGACGACGACGAGGGCGGTGGCGGAGACGGCGGTGGCGCTGCCGCGAACGTCTCCGGCAGCGTCGACGTCGCCGGCGTCTGGACCGGCGAAGAGGCGCAGTCCTTTGAGGCCGTGCTGGACGGCTTCCGGGAGGAATACCCCAACGTCAACGTCAGCTACGACGCCGCCGGCGACGAGCTGCCGACGATCCTCGCGACCGCCGTGCAGGGCGGTAACCCGCCCGACCTCGCCGCCGTCCCCCAACCCGGGTCGGTCGCCGACTTCTACCAGCAGGGCGCGCTCAAACCGATGGGCTTCGCCGAAGACGCGATCAAAGACAGCTTCACCCCCGGCGCGGTCGAAGTCGCCACGTTCAAAAACAAGGTCTACGGCTTCGTCTTCAAGGCGGCCAACAAGTCGACCGTCTGGTACAACGTCGGCCTCTTCGAGACGGCGGGCGTCAAACCCCCCGAGACCTTCGACGAGCTGCTCAAAACCGCGGAAACGCTGAAAGCGTCGGGGACGCGGGCCTACTCGATCGGCGTCGACGCCGGCTGGCCGCTCACCGACCTGTTCGAGAACATCTACCTGCGCGAAGCGGGCCCGGAGATGTACGACCAGCTCGCCGAACACAAAATCCCCTGGACCGACCAGAGCGTCAAAGACGCGCTGAAAACGATGACCGAGATCATCGGCGACTCGGGCAACATCGTCGGCGGCACGTCGGGCGCCCTGCAGACGGACTTCCCGACGTCGGTCACCAACGCGTTCAAGGAGGACCCCGAGGGCGCGATGGTGCTCGAGGGCGACTTCGTCGTCACCGAAATCGAAGCCGGCACGCAGGCGAAACCGATGGTCGACTACGACGTCTTCGACTTCCCCTCGGTCGACGGGTCCGAGCCGATGGTCGTCGGCGGTGGCGACGTGCTGATCATGTTCAACGACACGCCCGCGTCGCAGGCCCTGGTCGAGTACCTCGCCAGCGCCGAGGCGGCGGAAATCTGGGCGAAACGGGGCGGCTTCTCCAGCGCCAACCGCGATCTCGACACCAGCGTCTACCCGGACGACCTGACCCGCGAGACCGCCGGCACGATCGCCGAAGCGGAGACCTTCCGCTTCGACCTCTCCGACCTGCAGCCCGCGGCGTTCGGCGCCACGGTCGGCAAAGGCATGTGGCAGGCGCTGACCGAATTCATGGAGAACCAGAACGTCGACGCGACCGCGACCAAGCTGGAGCAGGAAGCGAACAAAGCGTTCTAGGTCGGCCGGCGAGCGAATAGAGCGGCCGGGATGGCGGCGCCAGAGAGAGGTCCGGAGGGCAGACCGGGTCTCTGGCGCCGCCACCGGGTCGCGATCGGCTTCCTGGCGCCGGCCGCGATCCTGCTCGCGATCTGGATCGTCTATCCGGCGATCTCGACGATCTACCGCAGCTTCTTCGACCGCACCGGCTCGGAGTTCGTCGGGCTCGACAACTACGAGGAGATCGTCACCACCGACCTCCTCCTCACCGCGATCAAGAACAACGCGCTGTGGCTCGCGGTCGTCCCAGCCCTGGTCACGGCGATCGGCCTGATCTTCGGGGTGCTGATCGAGAAAATTCGCTGGTCGGTCGCCTTCCGCACCGCGGTCTTCATGCCGATGGCGATCTCGCTGTTCGCGGCTGGGGTGATCTGGCGGGTGATGGACCAGCGCGATCCCGAAATCGGCGCGGTCAACGCCAGCCTCGCGGCGGTCGTCGACACGGTCGATCCACCCGGCGCCTTCTCCGACGCGGCCGGCTCGACCGAGCGTCTCGAGGGGACGCCGAAGCAGGGCCTGCGACTGACCGAGCCGCTGCGGGCGGGCGACGTCGCCCTGCTGGGCCTGACGGCGATCCCGCCCGAAGACGTGCCGGAGGACGCCGAGCAGGCCCGCGCCCCGCCCGCGGTCGCTGGCGGGATCGCCGGCCTGGTCTGGGTCGACTTCCTTCCCGGCGGCGGCAAACCCGGCGTCGTCGAGAAAGGCGAGCAGGGCCTGCCCGGGGTCTCGGTCGAGCTGCGCGACGCGGACGGCGACAGCATCGGGACGGTCGAGACGGAGGCCGACGGCAGCTTCGCCTTCGAGGACGTCGGCGCGGGCGCGCACACCGTCGCGGTCGCGCCCGAGACCTTCGAGGAGCCCTTCTCCGGGGTCGACTGGCTGGGGCCGAGCCTGATCACCCCGGCGGTGATGATCGCTTACATCTGGGTCTGGGCCGGCTTCGCGATGGTCGTGATCGGCGCCGGGCTGGCGGCGCTGCCGCGCGACGTGCTGGAGGCGGCGCGCACCGACGGCGCCAGCGAGACGCAGATCTTCCGCCGCGTCACCGTGCCGCTGCTGCGCCCGGTGCTGATCGTCGTCTTCGTGACGATGCTGATCAACGTCCTCAAGGTGTTCGACATCGTGCTGTCCGTCGCTCCCGCCTCCTCGCAGGACGACGCCAACGTGATCGCGCTGGCGATGTGGCGGACCGCCTTCGGCGGCGTCAACGACTTCGGGCTCGGCTCGGCGATCGCCGTCCTCCTCTTCCTCCTGGTGATCCCGCTACTCGCCTTCAACCTGCGTAACTTCAGGAGGGAGGCCTGATGGAGGCCGCGCAACACGCCGAGCCGGCGGCGGTGGCGCCCTCCCGGCGCGAACCGCGCGGCGGCCGGATCGTCCGCGCCCTCTCGAAGGGGCCGATCAACCTCCTCCTCGCCTTCATCGGCCTGCTCTGGCTTTTGCCGACGCTCGGCCTCTTCCTCACCTCGCTGATGCCGGCCGACGTGGTCAGCGGCCAGGGCTGGTGGACCGTCCTCTCCGAGCCGAGCGTCGCCACCTTCGAGAACTACGAGGAGCTGATCAACAACGAGGAAATCACCGGCGCCCTGGTCACCACGATCCTCGTGGCGATCGGCGGCACGGCGATCCCGATCGTGGTCGGCGCGCTAGCCGGCTACGCCTTCGCCTGGCTCGACTTCCCCGGCCGCGAATGGCTCTTCCTGCTCGTCGTCGCCCTGCTGGTCGTGCCGCTGCAGATGGCGCTGATCCCGATGTTCTCCTTCTACAACGACGTCGGCATCTTCGACACCGTCCTCTCGCTGATCCTCTTCCACACCGCCTTCGCGCTGCCCTTCGCGATCTTCCTGATGCGGAACTTCTTCGTCGGCATCCCCAAGGACCTGCTCGAGTCGGCGCGGATCGACGGCGCCTCGGAGCTGCGGATCTTCGTCCGCCTGATCCTGCCGCTCGGCCTGCCGGCGATCGCCTCGCTGGCGATCTTCCAGTTCCTCTGGACCTGGAACGACTTCCTCGTCGCGCTGACCTTCGGCCGCGACACGCAGCCGATCACCGTCGCGATCTTCTCCCAGTTCCGCCAGTTCGGCTCCAACATCGACCTGATCGCGCCGGCTGCCTTCATCTCGCTGGCGATCCCGCTTGCCGTGTTCTTCGCCTTCCAGCGCTACTTCGTGCAGGGCCTGCTCGCCGGCTCGGTCAAGTAGCGGCGGCGAAAAGCCCGCAAATCGCGAGGTTCGGCGGCCATCCTTGCCGGCCGAAGGGCGCTGGTACTCTCCCGGGGTAGGCAGTCTGCCTGCGCGTCTCGTCCTTCCACCCGAGGAAGCACGCGCTTTGACTCCGTCTCAAGGGCACTCGATAGATCGCGATTCGCCGCGCGAGGAATGCGGCGTCTTCGGCGTATTCGCGCCCGGCCACGACGTCGCCCGCCTCGCCTACTTCGGCCTCTACGCGCTGCAGCACCGCGGCCAGGAGTCGGCCGGGATCGCGACCTGCGTGGGCGGCCACATCACCACGCTGCGCGACTCGGGCCTCGTCTCCCAGGTCTTCGACGAGGAGAAGCTGCGGGCGCTGGAGGGCGACATGGCGATCGGCCACGTCCGCTACTCGACCACCGGCGGCGGCTCCTGGGAGAACGCGCAGCCGATCTGGCGCGACGACGGCCGCGAGGTCGCCCTCGCCCACAACGGCAACCTCACCAACGCGGTCGAGCTCTGGGGCGAGCTGAAGGAGCAGGGCTTGGAGTTCCGCGGCACCTCCGACTCGGAGATCATCGCCGCCCTGCTCTCCTCCCACCCGGGGAAGATGATCGAGGACGCGGTCGCCGACGTGATGCCGCGCCTGCGGGGGGCCTACTCGACGGTGGTGATGACCAAGCGCGCGATCGTCGCCTTCCGCGACCCGCACGGGATCCGGCCGCTCAGCCTCGGCCGGCTCGATGACCGCTTCGTCGTCGCCTCCGAGAGCTGCGCCTTCGACATCATCGGCGCCAAGCTGATGCGCGAGGTGCACCCCGGCGAGATGGTCTCGCTGAGCGAGCGCGGGCTGGAGACGCGCCAGGTGGTTAAGACCGAGCGCCGCGCCAGCTGCGTCTTCGAGCACATCTACTTCTCCCGCCCCGACAGCCGCCTCGAGGGCAAGGTCCTGCAGCAGGCGCGCGGGCGGATGGGCGAGATCCTCCACCGCGAGTCCCCGGTCGAGGC